>CALLYQ010000341.1 GCA_937858875.1 uncultured Lautropia sp.
CGATACTCGACCCGCTTGTCGGCGTAGTGCACAACGAGCTGGCCCGAGGCGATCGCGGCGTTGATCGCCGTGAGCTGGGCGAGGGTGAAATCGGACATCGGTCGGTTTCCTTGGCTACAGCCAATCGCTGCGCTCGGGCAGCCAGTCGGCGGATGGCGGTGCGACATGCGCCGCAGCGACGACCGGCGTCGCTGATGCCACTTCCTCAGCTGCAGCCACCACTGCCGGCTGGCTGAACAGATCAGGCGGCGGCTGCACCAGTTGCTCGAGGCGCAGCCACATGGCTTCGGTGTATCGATGCAGGTCCAGCGCCTGCGCAGCAAACACGGCGTACACCGTGCAGTCGAGCACTTCGTTCCGGGGACGACGCTTCACCCAGCGATACTGGTCGCCAGTCGACGTCCGCTGCAGGATCCGCATCTCGGCGGTGAGCTGCTCGAAGAACTCCTGCCCAAGATCGCGGCTGAAATGCACTCGGCCGGGCCCGGGCGCCGTGATCCGCAGGCGCCCGTAGATCAGATCCTTCGCGGTGTCGGTGCCGACCTCCCAGAGCTTCACGCCCCGCTTGATCACCGTTCCCTTCCAGTTCACGTCCTGCCGGCTCGCGCGCCCCTTGATCGGGCCGCCATATCGCGTCGAGCCTTTCACCGCCAGCACGCGGCGCCGCTCGCGCAGACGCGCGAAGTTGTAGACCTGGTGCGTGAAGTGCCCGCCGGTATCGATCGCGGCGGCCTCGATTCCTAGCGAACTCGGGCGGCCGGCCTGCGGGAAGCGCGTCGCGAGGTAGGCGTCGAGCTTGTCCCAGTCCCGCTCATCGGCAGGGTTCGCCTCGAGCACCTGGTAGTCGACGACCCACATCTCCTCGCCGCGCCCGATACCCCAGACGACGATCTCGAATCGGTTGTCCTGCACGTCCACACCAGCCACGAGCACGAGCGCCCCTTCCGGCACCGTCTGAAGCGCGTAAGGCTCGGCACGGTCCATCAGCACCGCCGTCTCGGTGCGCTCTCCCTGCACCTCCCAGACGTCGCCGAGCGTCTCGTTGATGAAGCCCTGCAGCGGGCCCGTGTCGCCGCTCTTGGCCTTCTCGCGCGCTTGCAGGAACTCCCGGACGATGTCGTCCCATGCACGCTGAGGACTGTAGGCGGCCCAGACGTGCGCTCCGACGTGGCGCGGAGGGCGGCACGGCTGGCCACGCGAGTCGCGCCACACGCGATCGGGGGCGTAGCGATACCGACCCGCCTGGTCAACCCAGACCCACTCCTCCCAGCCGCGCAGATAGTCGGCCTGCGTGATCGCGTTGCGGCAGTGCGGGCACACGTGGCGAACCGTCTCCGGCGCGCCCTCATCCCACTTGAAGCCGTAGGGCTTGTCCCGGCCGCCCCAGCTCAACGGGTGCTCGACGCAGCAGTGCGGGCAGACGACGTTGCACACCATCCGCGCCTCTGCCTGCGCGAACCGATGGTCTACGTGCGACAGCCCCTTGATCCGCGGCGTGGACCCGCAGACCAGCTTCGGGAACGGCGCCCCCTCGAGGCGGCCACGCGCGAGCGTCACCGGGTCGGCGGACTTCTCGATCTGCTGGTCGAAGCCGTCCAGCTCGTCAAGCATCGACACCGCCACCGTGATCCGGCGATACGCCCGCGCAGCCTTGCCGCCGAGCAGATGCAGCACCGACCCCATGAACGACTTCAGCTTGAGCGTGTCCTCTGTCGTCTGTCGCAGCCGCACCGCAGCGAGCGCACGCACGTCGCGCAGCATCGGCTCGACCTCGGACTTCACGAAGCTGTCTCGGTCGTCGTCGGTCGGCTGCCAGAGCGCCTGCTTGCGGCGGCGGTGCGCCGCGTTGTACGCGATCAGCGCCAGCAGCATCTTCGTGTAGCCGACCCGCTTGGACTTCTTGACGTCGATCTCCTCGATCGCGTCGTCGCCCATCCAGTCGAGAATCGCCACCTGGAACGGGTATGCCGACCACTTCCCCTGCGTGTGGCTGCCTTCAGGCGACAGGAAGAAGTGCTCCTGCGCCCAATCGCTCAGCCGAACGGGAGGCGCCGCGCGAAGCGACATCAGACCCGCGCGCACTGCCTTGGCGACAGCGCGCCTGGTCGTGGCCGGCACGATCCGCTCCTCGAGGACGATCATGCGTCCAGGACCTCGTCGTCGGTATCGATCTCGTCCATCTCCGCAAGCTCCGCGTCAACCAGCTCGGCCGTGGCGCGCGCCCATTCGTTCCGGGCGGCTACCAGCACACTCTCGATAGCACGGTAGGCGTCGTCGTCGAGACCGGGGCAAGCCTTTTTCAAGGCAGACGGCACGCTGTCGATCCGGTCGGCGACCGCCTGGGACGCCGTCGCCAACACGCGCGAGAGCAACTCGATCGGCGCGTATTCCTGTCGCAGCACGCCGTTCTTGATCTCGACCGACTCCCGCTGCGCGCGTGCCAGCGCGGCGCGCTCCTGCACCAAGTCCAGCCCGCCGAGCTCGGCGGACATGCGGCCGGCGGCGACCTCCCGCAAGCGGTGGCAGTACGCGAGCAGCCACTCCTGGCCGGTCGCATTCGGATCGAGGATCCCGCGATGGACCAGCTCGGACACCGCCTGCTGCGAAACGCCGACCAGCCGGCCGAACGCGTCCTGCGTAATCCGACCTGACAAGTCCACTACACAACCCCCTTAGTGACCCTCCGAAACAGCCGGAACCTGCGGCGCGAATGACCCGCATAGGGCCGCCCCCGCCGGAGGACCCGGCCGATCCGATCGATCACCGCGCCGTCGCGAGCGCCGACCGCAGCGCCTCGATGAAGCGCGGTCCGAATCGCTGCCGCGCCACCTTCTGCACCATGCCGAGGAAGTCGAACCGCTTCTTGTAGCGAGCCGACTGCTCAGGGAACACGATGATCGGCACCAGCTGGCCGGCGCCGCTCGGCAGCCGCACCCGCTTGTAGATGCCGGGCGGGAACTCGTTCGCGCCCAGGTCCTTCGGGTCGCCGTAGAACAGGTCGAGCTTGTTGCTCACCTTGATCGTGCGAGACCGACGCCGGGTCAGCTTGCTCTCGCGTTGCGCCACCGAGACCAGCTTGCTGATCGCACTGCGCGGGATGTTGCCGTAGGCATTCAGCCCGATCGAGGCCGGCAGCTTCAGGGCGCGACGATGAGGCCGACGAACGCCGCCCTCGATCTGATAACGCATGTACTCGGCCTGCTTGGGCCGGAAGCCCACCATTGCGGTGAGTGTCGATGGCGTCGCGCGTTGCACGAACGTGCCGCGCTTCGTGAACGGCGTGGGTCTGTCGAGCGCACGGTCCAATGCTGCAGGGATTTCGGCGCGCGCGTCCTGCGCCGTGCGTGTCAGCGCTACCGCTGTGGCATAGCGGATCTGCTTACGCAGGTTCTGCATCTGCCGGATCGTGCCCGACGCGTCGACGCTTATCTTGACGACGGCCATCGGCACACCTGGAAGAAGAACGCCCGCATTGCGGCGGGCAACCGAGGCCAGCCCCTCGGGAGGAGACAACTGGAAGCGGCGGATGGATTTGCACCACCGACCTGCTGGTTATGAGCCAGCCGAGCTGCTACTGCTCCACGCCGCTGAAAACGAAAAACCCCGCGAAGATCGCTCTGCGCGGGGCCTGAAGGCAGCTTGTCTAAGCTACCTGAGTTGCGGCGATTCTGTCCCATCACCCGCTGCGCGTCAAGTGACGCTGGACGGCGGCGCGGGCCGCCTGCAGGCGAGTCTCGATCACACGGTGGCTCACCGACATCACGGATGCGATCGACCGTATCGAAGGCGCCCGCGCCCTGCCCTTCCCGTCGACGCCAAGCGGCGCCACCGACCGCAGGTGCCCGGGTTTGTAGTAGCACAGCACGATGACCTTCAGCGGCTGATCGAGCGCCTGCACAGCGGCGGCGACGACATCGAACTCACCGTCCGAGAAGTCCGTCGGGCCGAGCGCCTGGTAGGGGCGCTGACGCAGCTCCACCAGCCCGATCGACGTGCTCGGATAGCCACGGCCGCCATCGTCCATCCGGGCAGCGATGCAACCCCAACGGATCAGCGCCTCGTGCACTTCAACGGCTGACCACGACCTCGTTTCGACGGGCGCGTTCATCATCAACGCCCTTTGGCGGACGGCTTGGATTGGACGAACACCCGGTAGCCATCAAGCCCTATAAATTCTGTATTCGGCCAGGCACAGCGACCGGCTTCAACCATCGCGTCCCGATGGTCGACGGTGCAGTCATGGCAATAGCCGTGTAGGACCGGCACAGGAGAGATACGTGCCGCCTTTTTCCATTCGTGCCAAACCTCTTCGGAGTCGAAGCATTCGGGCCGACCTTGCTCCTCTTCGATGCGCCTCCTGTCGCGTGAGTTAAGTCGTAACAACGACCTGACGATATAGCTCGGGTCTCGAACGCCCAGCTGGCGTTCCAGATCTGCACTGGGATCTTCGTCCGCCGCGACCGGCTTACCGACAATCTCCTCCATCCTTCCTGCGGACAATCCGACGAGATCAGGGTGGATCACCTGGAGCAACGTCGCCCGGATGAATCCCTTCGTCACTCCCGCACTCTTCTGCTCGCTCAATTACCGACCCCCTCAGTGAAATCAGATTCCAGCGCGCCGGGAGGCGCATGTAGCACTTGAAGCCATGGCCCCGGTGACGGCACATCAGCCCTCGAACGGCGTGCCGATGGTGTTACACCCTTCGGTCGACCAGAACTTGTTCGGCATCCCCGCCATGCCGGCCCGGATCGACGGATCGACCTGGTCGGCGCCGAAGGTGGCCCGCAGGTCGTCGATCCATTCGGCGCAGGTCGGCATCGCATCGCGCATCCAGCCCTTGGGCTTCGATTCGCTCATCTCCCGCTCCCGGCGTTCCACACCTGTTCCATACGTTGCGCCAACGTATGGAAGGCTGAAACCCGCGCCAGTGCTTGCTTTTCCATACCTTCCATACCTTCCAGACGTTGAATTGATGCCCGCGCGCGCCTGCGCGCACGCGTGTGTGCGCGCCCTCGTGCGCGCCCCCGCGCAGGTGCGTAGAAAACAGGTATGGAACGTATGGAAGGTATGGAACCCCCTGTATCCATGCGGCTTTCCGGCTTCCATACCTTTGCCGAAGGTATGGCAGAGGTATGGAACCTGCGGGCGAACGAGGACACTTTTCGGGGTCACAGCGGCATCGCCCCATCTCTGTGCCCGACGTCCGCTGCCGCGTGCCGGGTGGTTTCCGCAATCGAAATCGGTGCCCAGTCGGGCACTCGATAAACGAACCTGCTCACGCCGTTGCGCTTCTCCCTGCGCTGGCAACCGAGCTTCTTCAGCAGCAGGCCCACGCGCGTCATGACGTCGCGCGTCTGACGGCCGGCATCGAGCCTCAGCGCATCGGCCAGCACGTCGTGCAGCGTGAACTCGGTGCGCGCCAGCCCCTCGATCCAGTCGTGGACCGGGTCGAGGAACGAGTCTTCGGCCTCGCGTCGGAGCTGCTCAGGGTCGAAGAGGTCGCGCTGCTCGTCGGCGGTGGGCCAGTAGCGTTCGCCCGCCTTGAAGCGCGACAGGGCTTCGGCGAAGAGCTGATCGCGCACAGCCGCCAGGCCGTCGGTGTCGATCTCCTGCGTGACCTCGACCGGCCAGAAACGGCGACCGCCGGTCAAATCCTTGTTCCACGCCCATTCGTTCGTGGAGCCTGCGAAGACCAGCTGCCGCGGGCATCGGATCTCCCTGCGCCCATAGGTCGGCCGGAACTCGTCGATCTGGCGCGTGAGGAACGACTTCTGCCGGGTCGACTCGGCCCGGGCTAGCGAGCCGAGCTCGGCGAACTCGTGCAGCCACTTACCGCGGATCGCGGACATCGAATCCTTGTTGCTCAGGTCCAGCTCGGTGTCACTGAACCATTCGCCGCCGAGCACCCGCAACGCACTTGACTTGCGGCGGCCCTGCGTGCCTTCGAGCACGAGCGCGTAGTCGAACTTGCAGCCCGGGCGCATCACGCGAGCGACCATGCCCATCAGGAACCATCGCCCCACCTTCGCGGTGTAGCTGCTGCGTGCCACGCCCATGAAATCGGCGAGCCACTCGTCGCAGCGATCGATGCCATCCCACGGGGCCAGCGCCTCGAGGTATCGGCGCACCGGGTGAAACGCGTTGCTATGCGCGACCAGCTCGATAGCCTGGTCGACGTCGGCCGCGCTTGCGGTGATCCGGTAATGCTGCGTGAGCCAGATGATCGTGCGCGACGTGTCGACGTCGGTCCACTCCGGCCCGCTCGAGGTCGAGCCCGCACAGGGCAGCGCCGCGAGCTTGATGGTGCGTTGGCTGAATTCGTCGAACGCGACGACCCCCTGCCAGTCGGCATGCGAGGACAGGATCATCGTCACGTTGGCCAGGCACGCGACGACCTCGCCGCGCCGCTCGAGCAGCCCCGCCTCCCAGCCCTCTCGGGCCCCGCGCTTCTTTCCGCCTGCCCGCGCAGCTGATCGCGCGGCGGGCTCCGGTCCGGGGTCGCCAGGCTCGTCGGGTGGCGGGCCAGCATCAGGATCATCCTCGGCACGAGGCGGCCGCAGATCGCGCAGCATCGCCTGTAGGTCTGCTGCGCTGGCGCCGGCCTCGATCGCGTCGGCGATGTCCCAGCCGCTCGGCCTCGCGCCCGGAGCCGGGATTTTGACGATCCGCACCTCGCAGCCTTGCTCCGTGAGCAGCCGCGCGATGCGCTCTGCCGTGACGGTGCCGGGCTGCTTGTGCTCCGGCAGCATCTGCTGAGTCTGCTTGTGCAGCTGCGCATCGCAGTCCGGCCAGATGACAATCCTGCGACCGGTCAGCGGCGACCAGTCGGCCTTGCCGACCGCATTGGCGCCCCCTGGCCAGCTCAGGACGTCGAGCCATTCACCGAGCGCCTCGTGCCCGGCGTCGGCGCACTTTTCGCGCTCGACGATCAGCACGGTCTTGCCGTGGCGCAGACGATCGAGACCGTAGAGCGGCCGCGGCTCGGCCCACTGCATCCAGCGCCACGCCAGTTCGCCGGTGTCGTCGTTGCGTGCCCAAACGAGCGGGATCAGGTCTTTGCCGCCGTCGGAGGTCTCGAACCGGTAGACGTGCCCGAGCGCAGCGCCGGACTGATCCCGGTAACACCAGGTGCGCCGGGGCCGGCCACGCTTGACGTGCGCTACGGGCGGCTCGTGCGCGCCCGGCGGCACCGGGATGATCGGCGTCCAGCTCGAGCGCTTTTTCGTCGGCGCCGACGACGCAGGCTTCGGGTCGTGCTCGACGATCCCCAGCAACTCGGCCACCGCCTTCGCCGCCTCGATCTGATTGCCGCCTGTGAACAGGTATGCGTACAGGCTGACCAGGTCGCCGCCCTTGTCGTCGGTCGCGAAGTCGGCCCAGGCGCCCGTCGTCAGGTTGACCGAGAACGAGCCGACGTGCCGGTCATGTCGCGTCGGGTTCGGCGCTTGCCACTCATGCCCGGCGCGCCTACCGTTCGGCAGCCAGCCTGGCACCAGCCGCTCGGCAGCACCGAGCGCGGCCTGGGCGATCCGCGCGAAATCGATCGGAGGGAGCGCCACTACGCGCCGACCGCCACGTTGAACAACCGATTCAGCTTCGCCGCCTCATCGGTGGCGGACCGCCCTCTGGCGGCTCCCCCCTCGTCGATAGAATCGGCGGCGCCAACCAACCGAAGTACCGACGAGGGGATTGCCTTGCGGAGAGACATGGACCTGGTGCGGCGCATCGCGCTCGCCACCGCTGAACTGAAGGCCGACGATTCACTGGACGAACTCGAGGGCGTGGATCCGCACGAATTCGCAATGCACGTGATCTGGATGGAAGAGGCGGGGTTGATCAAGGCGATCGTCTCCGAGTACTTGGGAGACCATCCGCCGCACGCCGCCGTGTTGCGCCTGACTTGGGACGGATGTGAGTTCGCCGACGCCGTCCGAAGCGACACCTTGTGGAAGAAGGCCAAGGACAAGGTGCTCATACCCTCAACGTCTTGGACCTTCGGGGTCCTGCTCGACTGGATCAAGGCCGAGATCCGCGAGGGCCTTCCGACCTTGGGGGGAGGCGTCTAGCACCGCCAGCATCTCGAGGGCCGCCGCAACCAGGCCGTAGTGCTCCGGACGCACGGCCGAGAGGCAATGCGACGCCCTCAGCTGTCGCCATTTCTTCGCGGGAAAGTCGGCAATGTGCAGCCAGTTCCCAGCGGTCGCTGCCACGCCGATCAACAGGGCGCGCTCATCGCCAGCGGCAATGGGCTCTGCCAACTCGCGCGGATAGGGAGTGAGGAGCTTCATTCGACAACCAGCGACCCGTTGAGCAGTCGCCGCAGTTGCAACACGTCGTCGGCCGAGAGCCGCACACCGGTCACCCCGGTGCCTGTGACGACCGGGCGACCGCCGAACAGTTCCATCTCGCCGGCGGGATCGAGCAGCGCCACGAACCGCCCGGCGACGAGCGCTTCGGACTCGGGCTCGGCATCGGGCCCTGGCGCCGCCTCGTCCCGGTCAGAGTCTCGGTCCGACATGGGGAGCCGAAAGAACACCGGCCCACCGTCGGCGACGGTGACCTTGACGATGGCGCCGTGCTTAAGCGCTGCCTCGATGTTCGGTGCCAGGTGGCCGGAGGCGCACCCGACCGCATCGGCCAGCTCGCGGCGGGTCATGCGGCCACTTTCGGAGAGCGCCGCGATGGCGCGTTCGGCGATGCTGCCGGGGCGAGGGGTGTAGGTCATCGAGAGCCTCAGCGCTTCGTTTTCTTCGTCGACACGCCGGCAGCGGCCAAAATGGCCGGCAGCGCTTCCAGTTGTTCGGCCATTCGCATTACGCGATCGAGCGCTTCCGCCCGCGCCGCGCCCTGGTCGCCGAGGTAGCGCTCGACAAGGTAGTAGATCGGCGTCAGATCGCCGGTCACCTGCACGTAGCGCTCCATCTCATCGACGCTGAATTTGCGCGTGCCGTCGTCGCCCAACGCGACCGAGAGATTGCCAGGCGCCATGTCGAGATCGCCAGCGATGCGTTTGAGGCCGCGCGAGTAGACGCCATCACGCACATTGCGAAAGCGGCTCGTGAGGCCCGGCTCCAGCTCGAGCGTGAGCTGCCGGCGATCACCACTGATAACTGCTGGCATGGATTTCTATCGCTTGGGATCAGGGGTTATCAGTGCCGGACCGAGAAAATGGCCGGCATGAACACGACGCACGAACGTGCCGCTGGCGGCGATCGATCAACCCGGACATCAGGAGCCGTCTTCGTCGGCCGGCTTGTCCTGCGGCGCCGCCTGCTTGGCGGCGACGGGGTCATGGTTGAGCAGGTCCGCGAGCTGGTGCGCGCAACGCCACAGCGCGCGCAAGGCTGCGTTCTGGTTCGTGAGCAT
>CALLYQ010000342.1 GCA_937858875.1 uncultured Lautropia sp.
CCAGGCGGCCCTGGTCTGCTCGCCCACCGGCCGTTCGTCTTCGGGCACGTCTCCGATCGTGATCGGGCCCGGTCCCGCATGACGGTGACACAGCCGGGCGACGAGCCGGCGCAGGTCGCGCACGTTGCCCGGATAGTCGCGGCCGAGCAGATACTGGCGCACCGGTTCGTCGAAACCGCTGCAGCCGCAGCCATCGTCGAACTCGAGCTGGAATCGCGTTGCCAGCGGAACGACGTCTTCGCGGCGCTCGCGCAGTGGCGGCATCCGGCACACCCATCCGGCGATCCGGTAGTACAGGTCGGCGCGGAAGGTGCCGGCTGCAACGCAGGCTTCGAGTTCGCGATTCGTTGCCGACACGAGCCTGAATCCGGTGTGCTGCCAGGCGTTGCTGCCGACGCGCTTGTAGCGGCCCTCCTGGATCACGCGCAGCAGCTGCGCCTGCAGCACCGCCGGCAACTCGCCGACTTCGTCGAGGAACAGCGTGCCGTGGTCGGCCAGCGCGAAGGCGCCGTCGCGCGGGCCGACCGCACCGGTGAACGCGCCGCGCTCGTGACCGAAGAACTCGCTGCCAGCCAGCTCGGGCGTGATCGTCGTGCAGTCGACGACGATCAGTTCGCCCTTGTCCTCGCGCCGGTCCAGTTCGTGGATAAGGCGCGCGATCAGCTCCTTGCCGGTTCCGCTTTCGCCGATGACCAGCACCGCGCTCTGCGAGAACACGGCCATCGCGACGACCTGCCGGACCAGTCCGAGCCAGCGCTCGCTGACCCCGGTCACGACATCGCGAACCGCCGCGCTTTCGGACACTTCGCGCACCGTTTCCCAGCGGGACAGCCGGGAGCTCACCTGTTCGGCGGTTGCGGGCAGCGTCGGCCATTGCAGCACGTCGGCTGCGCCTGCGTCGAGCAGTTCCCAAAGGCTCGCCGCGGCCCATTCGTGGCGGCCGACCGCGATCAGCAGGATGCGCGCCGCGTCTCGGCTCTCGGCGAGCGCTCCGAAGACGTCCTCTTCGATCTGCTCGCAGACCAGCAAGCCGTAGCCTTGCGTGCCGCCTCTTGCCTCGCGCAGCTCGACGTCGGCGGCTCCGAGCAGCGCGAGCACCCGCTCGCGCATGAGCGTGGAAACGGAAGGGAGAAAGCGAATCCACGCCGATGCAGCCATGGACTCTCCTCGACGGCGGAGCAAGGCGCCCGCCTTGTGCTGCTCGGCCATGATCGAAAGGCAGGCGTCCGAGCGCAATCGGCAGGAAACTGTAAGCAATCTTCCTGCGCCCGGCGCCGCTTCCGGCACAAGGTTCCTTCCGCGTCGCTAAACTCGACGCATTGCAGAAACAACGTCTGGAGTGCTCGTGGCAGAAGCCTACATCGTCGCAGCGACCCGAACCGCCGGCGGGCGCCGAGGCGGCCGGCTGTCCGGCTGGCATCCGGTGGATCTCGCGGCCACCGTCATCGATTCGCTGGTCGACCGGATCGGGATCGATCCGGCCGCCGTCGACGACGTCGTGCTCGGTTGCGTGAGCCAGGTCGCAGAGCAATCGACGAACGTCGCACGCAACGCGGTGCTCGCCTCGAAGCTGCCCGAATCGGTGCCGGGCACCTCGCTCGACCGCCAGTGCGGCTCTTCGCAGCAGGCATTGCACTTCGCGGCCCAGGCCGTCATGTCGGGAACGATGGACGTCGTCGTGGCGGGCGGCGTGGAAAGCATGACGCGCGTGCCGATGTTCACGGCGTCGGCGCTGCCGGCACGCAACGGCATGGGCCATTACATGAGCCCGCGGATCCGCGCCCGCTATGCGATGCCCGAAGGCGAGTTCAGCCAGTTCGTCGGTGCCGAGACGATGGCGCAGAAGTATGGGCTGACCCGGCAGCAGCTCGACGAGTACTCGCTGCTCAGTCACCGCCGTGCAAGCGCGGCGAGCCGCCACGGAAGCTTCGATGCCGAGATCCTGCCCGTCGAAGTCCGCTTTGCCGACGGCTCGGGCGACGGCGAATTGCACACGATCGACGAAGGCATCCGCTTCGATGCGACGCTCGAAGGCATCGGCGCGGTCAAGCTGCTGCAGGAAGGCGGCTGCATCAGCGCGGCGAACGCGAGCCAGATCTGCGATGGCGCGACCGGCGTGGTCGTGGCCAGCGAGCGGGCGCTGAAGGACCATGGGCTGAAGCCGCTGGCGCGCGTGCATCACATGTCGGTGCTCGGCCACGACCCGGTGATCGTGCTCGAAGCGCCGATCCCGGCCACGGCCCGCGCCTTGAAAAAGGCCGGCATGAAGATCGACGAGATCGACCTCTACGAGGTCAACGAAGCTTTCGCCTCGGTGCCACTGGCCTGGCTGCAAGCCACGCAAGCCGACCCCGGGCGGATGAACGTCAACGGCGGCGCGATCGCGCTGGGCCATCCGCTCGGCGCCTCGGGTACCAAGCTGATGACGACGCTGATCCACGCGCTGATCCAGCGCGGCAAGCGCTACGGCCTGCAGACGATGTGCGAAGGCGCCGGCATGGCGAACGTGACGATCATCGAACGGCTTTGAGCGGGTCAAGCCGGCCGAAGTACGGTCGGCGCCGCCGACGGTTTCAGATGTCATCCGCCCGGCTCGGATCGAAACCGGCCGAAAACATTCGATGCCGACCATCTAGCAGCCTGCTAGCCACGGACCAGCTCTTTCAGGAGGTTTCCATCATGGCTTACGTCGATGGTTTCGTTGCCGCCGTCCCGACCGCCAATCGCGAGGCCTATCGCGAACATGCCGCAAAGGCCTCGGTCGTGTTCAAGGAGCACGGCGCGCTCAGCTTCGTGGAG
This sequence comes from uncultured Lautropia sp., assembly GCA_937858875.1. GTDB lineage: Bacteria > Pseudomonadota > Gammaproteobacteria > Burkholderiales > Burkholderiaceae_E > Zeimonas. The sequence goes on from CALLYQ010000342.1 coordinate 2,800, forward strand.
TGCTGGGGCGACGACGTGCCCGATGGCGAGGTCACCTCGTTTCCGATGGCCGTCAAGTGCAAGCCCGATGAAACGGTCGTTTTCTCCTGGATCACCTGGCCGTCGCGGCAGGTGCGCGACGAAGGCATGAAGAAGGTCATGGCCGATCCGCGGGTGCAGCCTGATGTCAATCCGATGCCTTTCGACGGCAAGCGGATGATCTATGGGGGCTTCGAGCCGATCGTCGAGGCCTGAAGCTTTTCGCGCTCCGCCGGAGATCGCCGGCTCACCCGAATCGGCAGTATCAGGGGCCGGGTGCCGGCTTCGTGATCCTGACGATGCGGGCTTCGCCGCCGTCGGTGAGCAGGTACAGGCTGCCGTCCGGTCCCTGCCGGATGTCGCGGATCCGCTCGCCGAGATCGCCGAACAGCGGTTCGCGAGCAAGCACGCGCGGCGGGCGCTCGTCGACCGTCAGCTCGAGCCGCCAGACTGCGCGACCGGCAAGGGCGCCCACGAGGAGGTTGCCCTGCCACTCGGGGAACTGATTGCCGTCGTAGCGGATCAGGTTGGTCGGTGCGATGCTTCCCGGGCCCCACCAGGTGAGCGGCGCCTCCATGCCGGGCAGCGAGGTCTCGCCGATCGGCTCGCAGGTATCGTATTCGCAGCCGAAGGTGGCCAGCGGCCAGCCGTAGTTCGCGCCGGGTTCGATGAGATTGACTTCGTCGCCGCCCGCGGGACCGTGTTCGGCCACCCAGAGGGCGCCGGTGCGCGGGTCGACGAACGCGCCCTGCGGATTGCGGTGTCCGAGGCTCCAGATCTCCGGCAGCGCGCCGGACTGGTTGGCGAAAGGATTGTCGGCCGGCACCGCGCCATCGGTGCGGATCCGGACAGTCTTGCCCTGGTGGCTCGCCAGGTCCTGTGCGCGCACGCGCTGCTGCGGCGTAAAGCGGTCGCCGATCGTCAGGAACAGGTGGCCGTCGGCCGCGAGCCCCAGGCGGCCGCCGAGGTTCTCGTCGACGTCCACCGAAGGCGTCTGATGGAACAGCACGCGAAGCCCCGAGATTCGCGTGGCCTTTTCGTTGAGCCGGGCGCGGGCGACGGCCAGGCGCGACCCGCGTTGCCTGAAGCCGCCCGGCCGCTTCGTATAGCTGAAGTAGATGAGCCGGTTCGACTCGAAGTCGGGGTCGACCGCGACGTCGAGCAGGCCGCCGTGGTCGCCGTGCAGGATGCGCGGCAGTCCGCGGATCGGCCGCGACAGCCGCGTGCCGTCGGCGCTGATGATGCGCAGCCGGCCCGGACGCTCTGAGACGAGCACCCGACCGTCAGGCAAGAAGGCCAGGCCCCACGGCGACTCGAGGCCCACGGCGAAGGTGCTGGACTCGAAAGACGGAAAGTCGACTTCGGCGCTCGAAGCATCTTCGAGCACCGAGGCGGCTAGCGGCTGGCAGGCCAGCAGCGCCGCCATGGTCCAGGCGGCCGGGTAGCGACGGAACAGGTTCATGTGCAAAGTCCGGAGTAAGGGGAAGGCCGCTCCGAGAAGACATGCATTGAGGATTCTACGAACGGATTCCTTGCGGGTCGATCGCAACATGAGAAGCTTGGAAGATGCAAGCCGCCTATCCCGATTCCGACCCAATGCCCCTGCCTCCCGAGGAGCCCGATCTCGACGCCTGCTGCGGCAGCGGATGCAATCCCTGCATCTTCGACTTGCACGACATGGCGATGGAAAGGTACCGGGAGGCGCTGCGCGCATGGCGCAAGCGCCAATCCGGGCACGAGCACGGCGTCGATCGCAAGGGCGGGGGGACCGAGCGTGCCTAACCCTCGACCTGGACCAGGTCGGGCAGGGCCCGCGCAATTCACATCAGCACGATGTCGTACTGCTCCTGCCCGTACATCGTCTCGACCTGCAGCGCGATCCGCTTGCCGATCGTGTCGCCGAGCGTGGCCAGCGGCTGCGATTCCTCTTCGAGGAACAGGTCGATCACGTTCTGTGACGCGATGATCCTGAATTCCTTCGGGTCGAACTGGCCGGCCTCGCGTTCGATCTCGCGCAGGATCTCGTAGCAGACGGTGCGTGCGGTCTTGATCTGGCCCTTGCCTTCGCAGGTCGGGCAGCGTTCGAGCAACACGTGCGCGAGCGATTCGCGCGTGCGCTTGCGCGTCATCTCGACGAGCCCCAGCGACGTGAATCCGTTGACGCTGGACTTCGTGCGGTCGCGCGCCAGCGCCTTGCGCAGTTCCTGCAGCACCTGCTCGCGGTGCTCGGCGCCGTTCATGTCGATGAAGTCGATGATGATGATGCCGCCGAGGTTGCGCACGCGAAGCTGGCGTGCGATCGCGTGCGCGGCTTCGAGGTTCGTGCGGAAGATCGTGTCGTCGAAGTTGCGTCCGCCGATGTAGCCGCCGGTGTTGACGTCGATCGTCGTCATCGCCTCGGTCTGGTCGAAGATCAGGTAGCCGCCGGATTTCAGGCCGACGCGGCGCGACAGCGCGCGCGAGATCTCCTCTTCGACGCTGTGCAGTTCGAACAGCGGCCGCTCGCCCGTATACCGGCGCAGCCGCCCGGCCATCGAAGGCATGTAGGTGCGCGCGAACTCGGACAGCGCCTCGAAGGCTTCGCGCGAGTCCACGAGGATCGCTCCGGTCCGCTCGCTGGCGATGTCGCGCAGCACGCGCTGCGACAGCTCGAGTTCCTGGTACAGCGTCGCCGGCGCCGGACGCTGGCGGCTGCCTTCGAGGATCTGCTGCCAGCGTTTGCGCAGGTAGTCGATGTCGGCGGCGAGTTCGTTGTCCTGCGCGTCTTCGGCCGAGGTGCGGATGATGAAGCCGCCTTTCTCGTCGGCCGGCATCAGCTTCTGCAGGCGCGCGCGCAATTCGGCGCGGCCGGCTTCGTCGCCGATTCGCTGCGATACGCCGATGTGCGGATCCTGCGGCAGATAGACCAGCAGCCGGCCGGCGATGCTGATCTGCGTGGACAGGCGCGCGCCCTTGGTGCCCAGCGGATCCTTGATCACCTGCACCAGCAGCGGCTGGCCTTCGAACAGCAGTTTTTCGATCGGCAGTGCGTGACCGTTGCCGGAGGTGCGCGACTGCCAAAGGTCGGCCACGTGCAGGAAGGCGGCGCGCTCGAGGCCGATGTCGATGAAGGCCGACTGCATGCCGGGCAGCACGCGCGCCACCTTGCCGAGGTAGACGTTGCCGACCAGGCCGCGCTCGAGCGTGCGCTCGACATGCACCTCCTGCACCGCGCCGTGTTCGACGACAGCCACCCGCGTTTCCTGC
>CALLYQ010000343.1 GCA_937858875.1 uncultured Lautropia sp.
AGTGGACGTCGAGCGCTGCCGCGGGGCCGCCGCGCAGGCCCTGGCTGCGACGCAACAGCCAGGCAGACAGCGGAATCGCCGCCAGGATCAGGACGAAGACCGCCAGAGAGGACCAGATCGACTGCATGGTGACCGGCTCGTATGCCGTCAGGTCCTGCCGTTCAGGCGGCGTACCCGTTCCGACGGCGTCACGATGTCGGTCAGCCGGATGCCGAAGCGGTCGTTGACGACGACCACCTCGCCCTGCGCGATCAGGCAGCCGTTGACGAGCACGTCCATCGGTTCGCCGGCCAGCGCATCGAGCTCGATGACCGAACCCTGGGCCAATTGCAGGATGTGCTTGATCGGAATCCGGGTGCGCCCGAGTTCGACCGTCAACTGGACGGGGATATCGAGGATCAGGTCGATGTCGTTGCGCGCATCGTGTGCGGTACCCGACAGCTTCGGGAACAGCCGCGAGGCGTCGCCCGCACTTTCGACGGTGGCCGGCGATTCGTCGCCGATCGCTCCCGGTCCGGACACGGGTTCAGCCTGGGCCATCGGATGCTCCATTCGGGGTTTCCTGCGTGTTCGTGGCGAAGCGTTCGAGCTTCAGCGCGTAGCGGCCGTTCGAGACGCCGTAGCGGCAGTCGAGCAGCGGCACGCCATCGACCTTGGCGGTCAGCGTGCGTTCGAGTTCGAGTTCGATGAAGTCGCCGATCTCCAGCGCGATCAGATCGGCGACGGTGGCGCGAGCCTGCGCCAGGTCGGCGACCAGCTCGATCTCGGCGGTTTCGAGCTGGCGCGACAGCTTGTGAACCCAGCGCCGGTCGATCGTGCTCGAGTCGCCTTGCAGCGACGAGTACAGCGTTTCGCGGATCGGCTCCAGCGTGGCGTAGGGCAGGCACAGGTGCAGCGCACCCCGGGCGGCGCCGATCGTGATGTCGAAGCGGACCGAGACGACGATTTCCGACGGCGTCGCGATGCTCGCGTACTGCGGATGGCGTTCCGAGCGCAGATACTCGAGTTCGAGCGGGTAGACGCCGACCCAGGCCTTGCGGTATTCGGTGCAGACGACCTCGATCGTGCGCTGGATGATCCGCTGCTCGGTCGCCGAGAAGTCGCGGCCGTCGAATTCGCTGGGCAGGCTGCCGTCGCCGCCGAACATCGAATCGATGATCCCGAACACCAACTGGGGTTCGCAGATCAGCAGGCCGCTGCCTCGCAGCGGACGCACCTGCACGATGTTGATGTTCGACGGCACCACGATGTCGCGCAGAAACGCCGAATACTTCTCGACCTTGACAGGTCCGACCGAGATGTCGGGACTGCGGCGCATGAAGTTGAACAGCCCGGTGCGCAGATTGCGGGCGAAGCGATCGTGAACCAGTTCGAGCGTCGGCATGCGTCCGCGGACGATGCGCTCCTGCTGCGTCAGGTCGTAGGGCCGCACTTCGCCGCGCGGTGCGGCCGTAGTGGCGGCCACGACGGCCGCACCGTCTTCGGTGCGCTCGATCAGCGCCTGGACCTCGTCGTCCGACAGGAAGGGTTCGCTCATGGCCTGCTCATCGCGTGCTCGTCCGGACGCTGCGCTCACTGCACGATGAAATGCGAGAAGTGCACGGCTTCGACCGGGTTCGGCCGGCCGCGGTGCTGTGCCGTCTGTCGGGCCAGGACGAATTCATTGCCGGCGGCCGGGGGCGGCGCCTCCGGCGGCTGCTGCCAGCCCAGATGCTGCCCGGTCAGCTCGGCGATGCGGGCGGCCAGCTTGTGCTTGCCGGCCACCGTCAGCAGTTCGGTGGACAGGCTCGACGACAGCAGCAGCAGGATCGAGTTGCGCATCGCCGGCATCTGCGCCTTGGCTGTCGCCTCGGCTTTCGCATCGACGAGTTCGAGCGTGACGCCGACCTGTGCCAGCCGTTCGCCGCCCTCGTCGGCCAGGTTGACCGTGAACTGGTCGAGAGGTACATAGACCGGCGCAGACTTCTTCGTCGGCCGATGCTCGGGCAGCTCATCCGACAGCTCGTCTTCCGCGGGTCGGGTGAACACCCAGGCGCCTGCGCCGGCGCCCGCGCACAACAGCGCCGCGCCCAGGCCGACGATCAGTCCGCGACGCTTCTTTGCGGGGGCCGCGTTTGCGGCACTGCCCTTGTCCGACATCGATGCTCCTGCTCGGGAAATTTCCGCGCCCGTTCGCGCGGCACGGAGGAATTCTCGACGGGAAGCGGGACGGCCGATCCGCGGAATAGCGGCGGGGAGCGGCGTCTTTTCGAGGGTGCTCAGGCGTAAAGATCGACAAGCCCGCGCCGGATCAAGGGGACTGGCGCTGCGCCGTCGGCCTCGCGCGATCCGATCTCGTCGATGCCGGAGGCGCCGTATCCGCGCTTGGGCGAAGAGTCGGGGTCGGCTCCGGGAGCGCGCCCGGCGTGCTTGCCACCTTCGGCATCGCCGCCGCGCTGGTCCGAGACATTGGCATCGGCCAGCAGCAGCCCATGCTCGGCAAGCATGTCCTCGAGAATCGGCAGCGATTGCTCGATCGCCTGCCGCGTGTCGGGCTGTGTGGCTGAGAAGGCGATGCGCGCCGATTCTCCGTTCAGCGAAAGTTCGATCCGGATCGGACCGAGATCCTTCGGCTGTACCGAGATCTGCGCGTGCTCGACCCCGGCGATCGCCAGCTTCAGCGTTTCGCCGGCCAGATGGCCGGCGAAAGCGGGATCGCTGAGCGGGGTTGCGATGCTGCCGACGTGGACCGGTGTCGATCCGGCGCTCGCGGCGGTACCGGGGTAGGGCGTCCCGAGCGTGACCGAAGCTGCGGGAGCGTGGCCCGTGGCACCGATCGCGGCGTTGTCCGCCGCTTGCGCGAGTCGGCTCGCGAAGTCGGCTGGATCGTGTCCGGATGCACCTCGGCGAACGCCGGATGCCGCCAGGTCGAGGCCGGAGGGAATCGGGGTGGCTGCTGCCGAATCGGACGGTTCGGCCGAGTGGTCGGCGACCATGGCGGGGTCGCCGCCGGCTTCCGGATCGCCGTCGGCGCCGGTGCCGGGACCGACATCGGCATGGTTGCTGGCGTCGGTGCCCGGTCCGGCGGTCCAGTCCGGCACCGGGGCCTCGGCCGGATTCGAAGCTGCTGCCGCGGCGTGCGGGGCTGCGTGCGTCGCCGTCTGTGGCGTCGCATGCAGCGCTTCCGTCGGCGCGGTGCCATCGGACGCAACCGCGCCGCCTCCTGCTGCCGCGTCCGTCGCGTCGCGTCGGTCGTGCTCTGATGTCCGGCGGGTTTCGCCCGCCGTCGCCAAGTTGGTCGCAGTCGCCGAACTGCTCCGTTCGGGACGATCTCCGGCCCGCTGCTCGACCCTCGACTGCATCCGTCGCGCCGACGCGCGCTCGGCATCGCGCCGCGCTTCCGCGATCCGTTCGCCGAAGCTGCGGGCCTCCGGCCGCTCGGTAGACGTAGCGGTCTCGGGCTTTCCGTTGCGATGCGTCTCGCGCGTGCCACGGCTCGCCTCGGGCATGCGCGGCGGATCGATCCCGCCGCGCGGCGGCGTCGCGAACGCGAAAGCCGGGCTTCCCTGGCCGGTCGACTCACGAATCATTCGATACTCCCTTCGGGGCCCGTCTCGAGGCCTGAGCGGCAAGCTCATCCGTCAGGCGCTGGTCTGCGCGATGCTGCGCGGTGCGCTGCGCCGCCGCGCGCCGGGCGCTCAGCGTCTCGAAGGCGAGCAGCCGCTGCTGGCGCGCGATCAGCGCCTCACGCTGCGCTTCGGCCGCCTGTTCGAGCCTGTCGCGTTCGAGCGACTGCTCGCCGATCGCCGCGTCGAGCTTGCTGGTGAAACGGTCGCGAACCCGCAGCAGCGCCGGATCGAAGGCGGTCGTCGTGCTGCCACGCCGAAGGTGCTCGCCGAGGTAGTTCGACAGCATGTCGAGCGTCTGCTGCGCCCGCTCGGCGTTGCGGTGGGCGCCGGCAGCCGCCGCGGCGGCGTCGTCGCGCGCACGGCGCGCCTGTTCGCTCAGCATCTGCAGGGCTCGGGTCTTGCTCATGCGGCGGCCTTCGACGCACTGGCTGCCGCGGTCTCGGCGACCAATCGGCCGAGGGCCTGGCGTGCTGCGGCGAGTTCGCAGCGCTCGTGCAGATCCTGCTGCAGGAAGCGGCCGATCGCCGGCATCAGCGCGATTGCCAGGTCGGTTTCGGGGTCGCTGCCGCGCACGTAGGCGCCGACTGCAATCAGGTCGCGGCTGCGCTGGTACTGCGACCACAGCGACTTCAGCCGCCGGGCATGCAGCAACTGGCATGCGTCGACGACGTTGTTCATCACGCGCGAGATCGACTGCTCGATATCGATGGCCGGGTAGTGGCCGGCGTCGGCGAGCGTGCGAGCGAGCACGAAGTGGCCGTCGAGAAACGAGCGGGCCGCGTCGGCGACCGGATCCTGCTGGTCGTCGCCCTCGGCCAGCACCGTATAGAAGGCCGTGATCGAGCCGTGGCCCTGCAGTCCGTTGCCGGTACGTTCGATCAATGCCGGCAGGCGCGCGAAGACCGACGGCGGATAGCCCTTGGTCGCCGGCGGCTCGCCGATGGCCAGCGCGACTTCGCGCGCCGCCATCGCGTAGCGCGTCAGCGAATCCATCAGCAGCAAGACATGCCGGCCCTGGTCGCGAAAGTGCTCGGCGATCGCCGTCGCATAGACGGCGCCCTGAATGCGCGCGAGCGGCGAGGCGTCGCTGGGTGCCGCGACGACGACCGAACGCCGGATCCCCTCGTCGCCGAGGATGTCCTCGATGAACTCCTTGACCTCGCGGCCGCGCTCGCCGATCAGCCCGACGACGATCACGTCGGCCGACGTATGGCGGGCCATCATGCCGAGCAGCACGCTCTTGCCGACGCCGGCGCCGGCGAACAGGCCCAGGCGCTGTCCGCGTCCGACGGTGAGCATCGCGTTGATCGCCCGCACGCCGGTGTCGAGCGGTTCGCGGATCGGTTCGCGATCCATCGCATTGATCGGGCGCCCGTTGATCGGCACCGCGTCGACGCCGCGCAAGGCACCGTGCCGGTCGAGCGGCATCCCGGCGGCGTCGACGACGCGTCCGAGCAAGCCGTCGCCGATCGGAAGCCGGCGCATCCGGTCGGTGGCACGACGCCACGGATGCGACAGGCGGCCCAGGCGCGGCGCGCGCACCGGCGTCTCGACCGGCGTGACCCGTGCACCGGGCGACAGCCCGGCGGTTTCGCCGGTCGGCATCAGGAACAGCCGGTCTTCGGCGAAGCCGACGACCTCGGCCTCGATCGACAGCTCGCCGGCTCGTCCATGGTGTTGCGCGACACGGCAGAGGCTGCCCACCGGCAGGCGCAGGCCGGAGGCTTCGAGCACGAGGCCGGTCACGCGCAGCAAGCGGCCGTGCACTTCCAGCGGCGCCGCGAAACCGAGCATCTCGCGGTGGTTGCCGAACAGCGTGCGCCAGTTCGATGCTTCGTTCATTCGGCGAGTGACCCGTCTTCGTTGCGTCCGATCGCCGCAAGCGTGCGCCGCCAGCGCGTCTGCACCTGCGCGTCGATCTCGGCGCGCGGCGTTTCGATCCGGCAGCCGCCGGGCGTGATCGCCGGGTCGCAGACGATCTCGCGCCCCGGTTCGTCCGTCTGCTCGGCCAGCGCGGCGCGAACGAGTTCCGCGTCGGCGGGGTTCAGGTGCACGCGCACGCGCGAGCGTTCGTCGAGGAGTGCGGCGAGCGCTTCGCGCACGACGTCGACGATCGCCTCCGGCCGGATGGCAAGGCTCGAGCGCAGCGCCTGCTGCGCGAGTTCGAGTGCCAGTGCGACGAGCTCGTCGGCAGTTTCGGCTTCGAGTTCGGCGAAGCGGGCGGCCAGTGCGTCGGACAGGCTGTCGATCCGGGTCGCCAGGGACGCGCCGGCCCGAATCTGCGCCTCGCGCTGCTTGGCCGCCGCCTGTTCGGCGGCTTGCGCGATGCCGCGCTCATAGCCCTGAGCGAACCCGGTTTCGTGGCCGGCCTGATCACCTGCCTGGTGCCCGGCCTTGTAGCCGCCGTCGAGAAACACCGCGCCGATCAGCGCCTCGCAACCGT
>CALLYQ010000344.1 GCA_937858875.1 uncultured Lautropia sp.
CTCGCCGGGCAACTCCAGCGTGGCGGTTCTCGTGAGCCGCGAATGGAACCGTACGCTGCCCTCGGCGACCAGCGCGAGCGGCCCGGAGATCGGCGACGCGAAAGCCGACGGCAGCGCCGTATGCGACTTCTGTACGAAGCGCGCCGCATGCACCTGGTCGTTCAGCACGACCAGCGTGCCCAGCCCTCTTGCTTGCGGCGACCCGGCGACGATCGCTGCCGCCAGCAGGTTCGCCGGGCCGTCGGCGCCCGGCGCCTCGGCCCCGCGCATTGCGCCGGTGACGACGACCGGTCCGTTGCCGCCGACGAGCAGGTCGAGCAGCCAGGCGGTCTCTTCGATCGTATCGGTGCCCTGGATGACGACGGCACCGTCGATATCGGTCGCCAGTCGCCGCTCCAGCATCCGTGCGAGTTCGATCAGTTCGTCGATCGACAGCGAAGCGCTGGCCACCCGCATCGGCGAGACCGTCTCCAGGCTGGCGATGCCTTCGATGCCCGGCACGCTGGCGACCAGATCGGCCGCCGTCAGCGTCGGCACGATGCCTGCCGCACCGGCACGCATCATCGTGATCGTCCCGCCGAGGGACACCATCAGGATTCTTGGTATGGACATGGATCCTCGTCAATAACCCTTTGCCTTGTCCACCTGCCGCGGGATCGGATCGCCGCTGCGCATCGCCTGGTACGCCTCGACGAACTGGCTTGCAACGACGGCCAGGCTGGCCTGACCCGCAATGTGCGGCGTGATCGTGATCCGATCCACGCCCCACAGCGGGTCGCCCGGTGGCAGCGGCTCGTTGCGCTGCACGTCGAGCGCCGCGCCGGCGAGGCGTCCGCTGCCGAGCGCTTCGATCAGGTCGGGTTCGACGACGTGCTCGCCACGCGCCACGTTGATCAGGCAGGCGCCCTGCGGAAGCCACGACAGCAGCTTGGCGTCGATGATTCCCTCGGTGGCCGGCGTCAGCGGCAACGCGCAGACGAGGATGTCCGAGTCGGCAACGAAAGCCTGCAATTCGTCGGCGCCGCGCGTCGGAAACGGCAATTCCGGGCGAGGCCGCGTGCTCCAGCCATGCACGGCGAAACCCAGCGCCGACAGCGCCGCGGCGATCGCCGTGCCGGTCTCGCCGACGCCGAGTATGCCGACGCGGTGCGCAGCCGCATCGACGGGCCGGCGCGTCCAGTCGCGTTCGCGCGCCTGGCGCTCGTAGAGCGGCAGCTCGCGTGAGTGGCGCAGCGCCATCAGCGCGACGTATTGCGCAAGCCCCAGCTTCACACGGGGATCGACGGTGCGCGCGATTGCCACATCCTCGGGCAGGTCGGGCGCCAGCAGTTTCTCGACGCCGGCCGCCGTCGAGCAGACCAGCCGCAGCTTCGGCAGCGTGGGCGCCAGGCCCTCGCGCAGGCGCCAGGCCTGGATCGCGTCGACCTGCGCCAGATCGGCATCGTCGAGACGTTCGAAGCAGACGATCGACGGATCGATCGCACGAATTTCCTTCGCGAGCGCCGCGGGCGGCGTCGGTTTGGTCAGAAGCAGGACGGCCATGATTTCGTTCGGCGCGGCGAAGGCGCCCGGGATCGGAAGCTCGATGCGATCATAGCGGTTCGAAGCAGGCAGCCGGTGCGCTTGCGGCGCTCGTCGGCTTGCAGCCGCTCCACGACATCAGGGAGACAGCAGATGAAGGTTTCGCGGATCGGCGTCATCGGCCTGGGTGCGATGGGCATGGGCGTCGCACGCTCGCTGCTGCGGGCCGGCTTCGAAGTCCATGCCTGCGACCTGCGATCGGAGCCGCGCGAAGCGATCGCCGACGACGGCGCGCACGCGCACGCGACGCCGGCCGGGCTGGCGGCGCAGGTCGAAGCGCTGATCGTGTTGGTCGTCAACGCCGAGCAGACCGAGGCGGTGCTGTTCGGCGAACAGGGGGCTGCGAGCAAGCTGCGCCCCGGCGGCATCGTCATGGCGTCGAGCACCGTGGCCCCGCACTACGCCGAGGAATTGGGCGAGCGGCTGGCCAGGGCAGGCTTCGGCATGCTCGATGCGCCGGTGTCCGGCGGCGCGGCGCGCGCGGCCAGCGGCGAGATGACGGTGATGGCATCCGGCCGCCCCGAGCTCTTCGATGCGATGAGCGAGGTGCTCGACGCGATCGCCGGCAAGGTCTACCGGCTCGGCGACGCTCCAGGCATGGGCTCGAAGCTGAAGATGATCAACCAGCTACTGGCCGGCGTGCACATCGCCGCCGCGACCGAGGCGATGGCGCTGGGCATCCGCGCCGGCATCGATCCGAACACGCTGTACGAGGTGATTTCCAACAGCGCCGGCAACAGCTGGATGTTCGGCAATCGCGTGCCGCACATCCTGGCCGGCGACTACACGCCGCTGTCGGCCGTGAACATCTTCGTCAAGGATCTCGGCATCGTCGTCGATTCGGCGCGCAAGCTGACCTTCCCGCTGCCGCTGACCTCGTCGGCGCTGCAGATGTTCATCGCGACCAGCGCCGCCGGCTTCGGTGGCGAAGACGACTCGGCCGTCATCAAGATGTTCGAGCGACTGACCGGCATCGCGCTGCCCACCGAACAAGGCAACGGAAGCTGAACATGATCCTGGGCTGCATCGCCGACGACTTCACCGGCGCCACCGACCTCGCCAACAACCTGGTGCGCGCCGGCATGCGTACCGTGCAGACGATCGGCGTCCCGGACCCGGCCCCGGCTTTCGATGCCGACGCCGTCGTCGTCGCATTGAAGTCGCGCGCGATCGAGCCGGGCGACGCGGTCGCGCAATCGCTGGTCTCGCTCGAACGGCTGCGGGCAGCCGGCTGCCGGCAGTTCTATTTCAAGTACTGCTCGACCTTCGACTCGACGGCGCGCGGCAACATCGGCCCGGTCACCGATGCGCTGATGGACGCGCTGGGCACCGACTTCAGCATCGCCTGTCCGGCGTTCCCGGCCGCCGGCCGCACGATCTTTCGCGGCCATCTGTTCGTCGGCGACCAGTTGCTGTCCGAGTCGGGCATGCAGCATCATCCGCTGACGCCGATGACCGATGCGAACCTCGTTCGCGTGCTGCAGGCGCAGAGCAGGCGCAAGGTCGGGCTGTTGCGCTACGACTCGCTGGCCGCCGGCGTGGGCGCCACGCGCGACGCGATCGCCAGGCTGCGCGCCGAAGGCGTCGGCATCGCGATCGTCGACGCGACCAGCGATGCCGACCTGATGACGATGGGAGAGGCCTTCGCCGACCTGCCGCTGGTCACGGCCGGCTCGGGCGTCGCAATCGGCCTGCCGCAGAACTTCCGACGCGCCGGCTTGCTGCCCGCCCAGGCGCCCGAAGCGCGATTGCCCGAGGTGCCCGGGGCAGCAGTCGTGCTGTCCGGCAGCTGCTCGCAGGCCACGCTCGGACAGGTCGCGCACTGGTGCGAGAGCCGCCCGGCCTGGCGCATCGATCCGCTGGAGCTGGCCAGCGGCGAGCCGGTCACCGCCGAGGCCGCGCGCTTCGCGCTCGAAGCGCAGGCGCGCGGCGAAACGGCGCTGGTCTACGCCAGCGCTTCGCCCGAAGAGGTCCGCAACGTCCAGCAGCAACTGGGCCGCGACGAAGCCGGCGCGCTCGTCGAGCGCGCGCTGGCCGAAGTGGCCCGCCGTCTGCGCGAGGAGGGTACGCGTCGCTTCGTCGTCGCGGGCGGCGAAACCTCGGGTGCCGTCGTCCAGGCTCTCGGGGTCACGGCACTGCGCATCGGTCCGCAGATCGATCCCGGCGTGCCATGGACCGAAACGGTCGATGCCAGCCCGCTTGCGATCGCACTGAAATCGGGCAACTTCGGCGCGACGGATTTCTTCGCGAAGGCGCTCGCGATGCTGGATCGCTGACGAGCGCGCTGCCACGACGACCGCGATGACCGCCGAAGAAGCCCGCCTGCGCGAACGACTCTGCGAACTCGGCCGCTCGATGTTCGCGCGCGGCCTCACGCACGGCTCGACCGGAAACCTGAGCGTGCGCCTGCCCGAAGGCGGCTACCTGATGACGCCGACCGGCTCGAGCCTCGGCGAACTC
>CALLYQ010000345.1 GCA_937858875.1 uncultured Lautropia sp.
CACAGCACCGACGCCGGTGTCCGGGCGTGGCCGGGCCGCTTCGGCACGAGGCTGACATCGAACAGCGAATGGCTGCCGAACTGGTCGGCCAGCGCGATGAAGCGCAATGCGTCCCAGTGGAACGTGAGCACCGGATCGCCGGGCAGCATCGGGGTGTCGGCATGCGCATCGGCGACCGACGCCACGGCGCGCTGGACGGCGTCCAGCAGCGCAGCGGGCAGCTGCTCGTAGGCCTGGTAGTCGTGTGCCTGCGTCTTGCTCAGCGCGTTCCAGTGTCGATGCAGCCGGTCGAGCGCCTTGCGGATCGGGCCCGTGGCGGCCTTGCGCGCGTCGGCCAGTGCCGTTGGCGACAACTCCGCCGTGTACATGCGCCGCGCCCGTTCGAGCAGGTTGTGGGCCTCGTCGACCAGCACGCCGGCCTTCCATTGCTGCGCCTGCGTCAGCGCGTGGAGAATCGCGGCGCCGTCGTAGTAATAGTTGTAGTCGGCGACCACGACGTCGCTCCAGCGCAGCATTTCCTGCGACAGGTAGTACGGACAAACGTGGTGGGCCAGCGCGGCGGCGCGCACGCTCGGCGCATCCCAGGGCTGGGGTTGTTCCAGCACCGCGGCCCGCGCCGCCGGCAGGCGGTCGAAGAAACCTCTTGCCAGCGGGCACGATTCGCCATGACAGGCCTTGGCCGGGTGTTCACACGTCTTGTCGCGGGCCTGCATGTCGAGGACGCGCAGCGCGTCAGGCCGCGCCTGCTCCGCCAGTTGTCGATTCACGGTAGCCAGCGCCTGCAAGGCCAGGCCGCGGCCGGTACCTTTGGCAGTCAGGTAGAACAGCTTGTCGAGCCCTTGGCCGGGGCAGGCCTTGAGCATCGGGAAGATCGTGCCCAGCGTCTTGCCGATACCGGTCGGCGCCTGCGCCATCAGGCAGCGCCCGCCCGTTTCGCTTCGCGCGCAGCGGTAGACGGCGACCGCCAGGTCGCGCTGCCCGGGGCGAAAGCGCTCCATCGGGAACTGCAGTGTGGTCAGCGCCGCGTCGCGGGCCTCTCGATGGGCGGCCTCGCTGCGCGCCCAGGCCAGGAAGCGGGCGCACTGGTCCTCGAAGAAGGCCTGGAGTGCGGCGGCCTCGTGTGCCTCGACCAGCACCGTCTCCTGCTGGGTGCCGATGTCGAAGTAGACGAGCGCCACGCGCAAGCGTTCGAGCCCGCGCGCCTGGCACAGCAGATGGCCGTAGATTCGCGCCTGCGCCCAGTGCAGCGCGCGATGATGGGGGCGCACGCCGTCGAACCGCCCGCGGTAGGTCTTGATCTCCTCGAGCTGTCCGGTCGCCGGGTCGAAGCCGTCGGCGCGGCCGCGGACCAGCAGGTCTTCGTACCGTCCGGCGAGGGCGACTTCGGTCTCGTAGTCCGTGCCGCGACGCGACCGGGCCAGGCTGTGGCCGGCGATCCCCTCCAGCGCGCTGGGTGCCGGCGTGAAGCGCAGGTCCAGGTCGCCCTCGCGCGCAGTGAACTCGCACAGCGCGCGCACAGCAATGGCGTAGCTCATGCAGCGCCCGCGGTACCGCTTCGGCTGGCCGGCATCGGCAAAGCCATCGGCTCCGACTCCGGCCGCTCGCGCCAACGCACGTGGCAGACTCTGACCGGGATCCCGTGCTCGACGCAAAATTGCAGCCAGCGCACCTGGTTGTCCTGCAGTCGATCCCCAGGGGCTTTGGCCTCGACCAGTTCATAGCGGCGTTCCTCGGGCCAGAAGCGAACCAGGTCCGGGAGGCCCGTGCGGTTCGCTTTCAGGTCGCGCCGCAGCCGTGCGAAGAACAGCCTCAGGTGCGTGGCCGGAATGCACTCGAGCGCAAGTGTCATCAGACGCTCGGTCAGCAGGCTCCAGGAAACGAACGGGGACTGCAGCCCCTGCTTGTCTGCATACCGCTGCCGAATCGTCTCGCGGTAGCTGCCGTCGTCGAGTGGGGCAAGGCAGGCCTCGAACGCAGCCGCCCTGCGTTGCACGAAATCAGGTGCGCCCAGGTCGGCGGGTCCGCTCTGGAACGGGTGGAAGAACGCGCCGGGCAACGGCTCGAATACGGCAGGCCAGCACAGCAGCCCGAACAGCGAGTTGATGAGCGCGTTCTCGACGTAGAACACCGGTGCCGTGTCGGTGTGCCAGTGGTCGCACAGCAGGCGTTCGACGGCCACCGGTTCGTCGGGCAGGTCGAGCTCGAGGTCGACTCGAATCCGCGCGACGGAGGACGCCAGCCGGGCGGAGCGGCGGGCGCCCGGCTGCCCGAGCTTGCGCTGCAGCCTCGGCAGCATCCGGGCGACGCGCTGGCTTTCCTCGTCGCTTTCCGGATCGGATTGCGCGGCCAAGGCCAGCGACAGCGCCTCGGCGAAGCGCCCCGTGCGCTCGTACACGCGCATGCGCCGGTGGCGCGCGCCCGGGTAACTCGATCGCGCATAGGCCAGCTCCGCGTGCTGCCAATCGCCGGCACGCTCGCAAGCCTGGCCGATGCGCAGCAGCAGCTTGGCCCGCCGCCTTTCCAGCCAGCGATTGTCACTGGCACATCGAGCGGCTGCGTGCAGCAGGGTTTCCGTGTCGCTGCCCTCGCCGAGCGCCTGCCGGCAAGCCTGCAAGGCCAGATAGCGATCCACGTCGGCCCGTGACCGGAAAGCGCGCGAGGCGGTGTCGAAGGGCACCGTCTCGTACCTGAAGATCCCGAGGTCGGCCAGCACGAATTCCGACCATTGCTGGCGCAGGTTGCCGAAGAACATCAGCCGAAAGCGTTCGCACAGCTCGCCGATCATCAGGCGCCACGCGCTTTCCCGGGATCGAGGATTCCAACGGACATAGGCCTGCTGGAGATCGCAACCGGCGCGCAGCAGCTCCAGCATCTGCCCCTTGCGCATGCCTGCATGGATCGGTGCGTCGGCGAACAGGCCGAGCAGCTCGGGCTTGGTGTGCAGCGCGAACAGTTCGTCCAGCGAGAGCGCGTGATGGGCGTCGAGCCAGCCCAACTGCAGCAACGGGGCCGCAGCTGTGCCGATATCGGGGATTTCCTCGTATGCCAGCTTGTCGGCGCGAAACCACGGGCCGCGCCGCATCAACAACCGGACCGTCAGCGCCTGCGACAGTTGCGGCAGCTGTTCGAACTGCACGAGGAAGCGCCGCTCCGCGTGATCGAGCAAGTCCTCGTAACGCTCGCCGATCCAGGCGAGCGCCTGCCGGAAATTGTGCAGGTAGTAATAGCGATGGGCGGGGAACATCGGCCCGGCAGCAAGCTTCTGGAAACTGTCATTTTATACAGTCTCAGTTGAACCTTCCGGCCGACCCGCCGAGGCTGATGCGCCCGGCGCCGAGCAGCGCGACGGCCACCGCCGTGAAGAAGAACATGCCCTGGAGTTCGAGCGCCCATCCGCCCGTGCGGGTGATCGTGCCGAGATCGCCCATATGCGCGAACAGCACGGCGAAGATCATGTTGATCGCAATGACCAGCGCGGCGGGTCGTGTCCAGAGCCCGACGATCAGCAACAGCGGCGCCAGCACCTCGCCGACGTAGACGAGGTAGCCGAACGAAGCGGGCAGGCCGAACTTGCTGGCCATGCCGAGGATGTGATCGGCGCCGCCGGTGATCTTGGCGATCCCGTGCAGCAGGATCAGGATCCCGAGCGACAGACGCAGTACGAGTTTTCCGAAGTCCGAGCTGTTCATTTTGTCGTGGCGCGAAGACGGTGATGTGGCCGGCGCTGCGGATGCGCGCCGGACCCTGGAATCGAGAACCGACGCTTCAGGCGGCGTAGCCGGGAAGCTCGCGGTCGAGCACCCGCATCATCGCTTCGAAGAACAGGCGCTCGCGCTCCTCTTGCGAATGCGTGTTGTCCGGGTTCGGTGTCTGGACCCGCGCGACGACCTCGGGCGGCAGCACCTGCAGCGGCTGTCCGGAGCTCATCGCCAGCAGTTGCATCCGGCAGATGCGCTCGAGCCGGTACAGGCGGCGGTAGGCCTGCGCGACGGTGTCGCCGACGACCAGCACGCCGTGGTTCTTCATGAATACCGTGTGCTTGTCCTTGCCGAGCAGCCCGGCGAGGCGCTCGCCTTCGGCCAGCGTGTCGGCCAGCCCGTTGTAGCCGTCGTCGTAGACGACGTGGCCGTCGTAGAACGCGGCGGTCTGGCTGGTCGGCAACAGCCGGTTGTCCTGAAGCATGTTCAGCGCCAGCGCCCAGATCTGGTGCGTGTGCAGTACGACGTTCGCGCCACAGATCCGGTGGATCGGCGCATGGATGCACTGCGCCGACAGCTCGACGACGCCTTCGCCTTCGATCGTGCGGCCCGCTTCGTCGAAGACGATCATGTCGCTGGCCTTGGCTTCGGACCAGTGCAGTCCGAACGGCAGGATCATGTAGCGATCCCGCTGTCCCGGCACCGCGGCCGTGAAGTGGTTGTCGATGCCCTCGTCGAGCTCGTGCAGCACGGCCAGTCGCAGTGCGGCGGCGAGATGGATCCTGGCCTGTTGCACGGGATCGGGATTTCGCGAGGGGGCCAGCGAATGGACGGACATCGGAGGTTCCTTCAAAGCTTGTACGGAAGCCGCGAGTATAGCGACGCGGCCTGTGGCGGCGATGTCCCGCTTACCAGTCCTTTTGCAGGATCCGTCGCAGCGTGGCGAGGTCCTTCGAGCCGATGCGCTGCGCCAGTTGGTCCTCCAGCCGTTCGAGCACCTGGGCGGCGGTCGCGGACATCCGCAGCCCCTTGTCGCTGAACCGGACCAGCCTGAGCCGGCGATCGCTGTCGCAGTCCACCAGTTCGACCAGTCCGAGTTCGAGCGCCTCGGTGGCCGTCTGGTGCAGCGCCTGGCGCGAGACGGCCAGGCGTCGCGCCAACTCCGACAGACTGACCGGTTGCCGCCCGAGGTGCGCGAACATCCGGTGCATTGCCGGAGTGACGAAGCCGTAGCCGTTCTGCGCCGCCTCTTCGAGCACGCGCTGCTCGAACCATTCGGAGCGTGCCAGCAGCAGGTGACGAAGGTAGCTGTCGCGCTTATTCGGCTGCCGCTGCGCCCCGATCCTGCGGCTCAGTTCTTCTTGATGAGCGGGCATGCGCTGTCCGCCAGCGGCCGGTAGGCGTCCTCGCCCGGGATCACCTTGACGAGCTTCGCGAGATCCCATTCGCCGCCGGACTCCGACGGCTTCTTCGCCTCCATCAGGTACATGTCCTTGATCATCCGGCCGTCCTCGCGCAACCAGGCGTTGCGCAGGAAGAAGTCGTCGAACTTCGTTGCACGAAGCCGCTGCATCACGGCGTCGGCGTTGTCGGTCCCTTCGGCTTCGATCGCCTTCAGGTACTGGATCGTCGCCGAATAGTCGGCCGCCTGGCTGAACGAGGGCATGGCCCCGTGCTCGGCAAGGAAGCGTCTGGAGAATTCGCGCGAGCGCTCGTCCATGTCCCAGTAGAACGAATCGACGTAGGTCATGCCCTGCGCGACCTCGAGCCCGACGCCCTTGAGGTCGTTCAGCAGCACGAACAGGCCGGTGATCTGCGGCTTGCCGTCGCGGCCGAGCCCGAATTCGCGCGTGGCGCGCAGCATGTTGGCGAAGTCGCTCGCCCCGCTGGCAATCGCCAGCACGTCGGGCTTCGCGTTCTGCGCCGACAGTACGTACGACGAGAAGTCGGACGCGTTGAGCGGGTGCCGGACCGAGCCGGCGACCTTGCCGCCGAGCTTTTCGAGCGCCGAGCGCGCATCGCTCTCGAGGGCCTGCCCGAACGTGTAGTCGACGGCAACGAAATACCAACTCTGTCCGGGCTTCTCCGCCAGTGCCTTGACGGCTCCGGTCGACAGCGCATAGGTGTCGTACGCATATTGAACCGCGTACGGCGAGCAGTACTGGTTCGACAGCGCGCTCGAGCCGCCGGCGGTCACGATGACCACGCGCTTGACCTCGGTTGCGTGGGCCTGCACCGCAACGGCGACCGCCGAGTTGACGAGGTCGACGATCATGTCGACCTTGTCGACGGCGAACCATTCGCGCGCTCGCGCCGCTCCGATGTCGGGCTTGTTCTGATGGTCGGCGTGCACGACTTCGATCGGCTTGCCCAGCACGGTGCCGCCGAAATCGCTGACGGCCATCCGGACCGCCTTCAATGCGCCCATGCCGCTGCCGTCCGAATAGGGGCCGGTCATGTCGGTCAACACGCCGATGCGCACGACGTCGTCGGAAATCTGCTGTGCGGCGGCAGGGGCCAGGGTCGACGCGACCAGCACGGCCGCAGCAGCGCAGCCGGTGAACGTGAGTTTCATGCGAGCTCCTCCAGTCGGGCAGCGTCGGAAGCGCCGCCTCTGTTTGTCAGGCTAGCCTGACAAACGCGGGGCGTCAATGCTCCGGCAGGAGTATCGGCGGATCGGTGCGATGGGTCTCAGGTGCCGCAGAACGTGCGATAGCAGGCCGTGACTTCGACCGGGGCCGGTTCGGCGAAGGCCGACTGCCCGGGGGCGTCCGCGTAAGGTCGGCGCAGCGCCTCGAGCAGGCGCTCGAACGGGCCGAGATCCTCTTTGTTCGACGCCGCGGCGAGCGCTTCCTCGACCTGGTGGTTGCGCGGGATCACGAGCGGATTCGCGAGTCGTATCCGCTGCGCGCGGGCGGCGGCCTCGGATTCCACCGGCGCCTGGGCCGCCTGCGTGTCCGCCTGGGCCGCACGCGTGCCTGCCGAAGACGTGCCCGAGCGTGCGTGCCAGCGTGCAAGCCAGACCGAGGGGGCCTGCGCATCGGCGAACAGCGCACGCAACGGCGCTTCGTTGCCCTGCGCAGCGTCGGCCAGCCTGCGCCAGGCGAGCGTGAAGTCGACCTCGTGCTTGTGCAGCAGCGCGAGCCAGTCGTCGGCGAGGGCGCGGTCGCTCGCGTCGTCGGCGGAAGCCGTCGGCTGCAAGCCGAGCTTCGCCCGCTGGCCTTC
Organism: uncultured Lautropia sp.; assembly: GCA_937858875.1. Taxonomy (GTDB): domain Bacteria; phylum Pseudomonadota; class Gammaproteobacteria; order Burkholderiales; family Burkholderiaceae_E; genus Zeimonas. The sequence continues at coordinate 6,924 of CALLYQ010000345.1, forward strand.
GAGCAGCGCGTCGGCATACCAGCCGGGGAAGGCGTCGATGACCTCCGTGACCTGCTCGACGGCCTGCTTGACCTGCGCCTCGTCGTTGATGTCGGCCATCAGCATGATCAGCGTCTCGGCAAGCCGGGCGAGGTTCCAGCGCGCGATCAGCGGCTGGTTGGCGTAGGCGTAGCGACCGCCATGGTCGATGCTGCTGAACACCGCGCGCGGGTCGTAGGCCTCCATGAACGCACAGGGGCCGTAGTCGATCGTCTCGCCCGATAGCGTCATGTTGTCGGTGTTCATCACGCCGTGGATGAAGCCGACGTTCATCCACTGCGCGATCAGGCGCGCCTGCCGCTGCCCGACCGCGCGCAGCATGGCAGGGTATCGACCGGGCCCGCCGGCGAGCTCGGGATCGTGGCGCGCGATCGCGTAGTCGGCCAGTTGGCGCAGCTTGTCGAAGTCGCCGCGCGACGCGAAGAACTGGAAAGTCCCGACCCGCAGATGGCTCGCCGCGACGCGCGTGAGCACGGCGCCGGGCAGAGCCTGTTCGCGATAGACCGGCTCGCCGGTCGCGGCGACGGCGAGCGCGCGCGTCGTCGGG
>CALLYQ010000346.1 GCA_937858875.1 uncultured Lautropia sp.
CAGTCCGACGTGATGATCGTCGCCGGCACGCTGTGCAACAAGATGGCGCCGGCGCTGCGCAAGATCTACGACCAGATGGCCGAGCCGCGCTGGGTCATCTCGATGGGCTCGTGCGCCAACGGGGGCGGCTACTACCACTATTCGTACTCGGTCGTGCGCGGCTGCGACCGGATCGTCCCCGTCGATGTCTACGTGCCCGGCTGTCCGCCGACCGCCGAGGCGCTGATCTACGGCTTCATCCAGTTGCAGGCGAAGATCCGCCGCGAATCCACGATCGCCCGCCAGTCATGAGTTCGATCGCAAGCCTCGAGGCAAACCTGCGCGCGGCATTCGGCGAGGCGATCGTCTCGCTCGAGAGCCGGCTCGGAGAAATCACCATCACCGTCGGGGCCGCCGACTACATCGAGCTCGCCCGGCGCCTGCGCGACGACCCCACGCTGGCCTTCGACACGCTGATCGACCTGTGCGGCGTCGACTGGCGCGACTGGGGCGAGGGCGCACACGACGGTCCGCGCTTCTCGGCCACGCTGCACCTGCTGTCGGTCGTTCAGAACTGGCGCCTGCGCGTGCACGCCTTCTGTCCCGACGACGACCTTCCCGTGCTGCAGTCGCTGATGCCGGTCTGGCCGGCCGCCGGCTGGTACGAGCGCGAGGCCTTCGACCTGTACGGCATCGTCTTCGAAGGCCATCCCGACCTGCGGCGCATCCTCACCGACTACGGTTTCGTCGGGCATCCGTTCCGCAAGGACTTCCCGATCTCCGGCTACGTCGAGATGCGCTACGACCCCCAGCAGCGGCGCGTCGTCTACCAGCCGGTCACGATCGAGCCGCGCGAGATCGTTCCGCGCGTGATCCGCGAAGACGGATACGCGCTGGGACGGGGCTGACACCGACAACGGACAGACACGACCGTGGCCGACATCAAGAACTACACGCTGAACTTCGGGCCCCAGCACCCGGCCGCGCACGGCGTGCTGCGGCTCGTGCTCGAACTCGATGGCGAGGTCGTACAGCGCGCCGACCCGCACATCGGCCTGCTGCACCGGGCCACCGAAAAGCTCGCCGAAACGCGTACCTACCTGCAGACCGTGCCGTACATGGACCGTCTCGACTACGTGTCGATGATGTGCAACGAGCACGCGTACGTGATGGCGATCGAGAAGCTGCTCGGCATCGAGGTGCCGATCCGCGCGCAGTACATCCGCGTGCTGTTCGACGAGATCACGCGGTTGCTCAACCACCTGATGTCGATCGGCTCGCACGCGCTCGACGTCGGCGCGATGGCGGTCTTCCTCTACGCGTTCCGTGAGCGCGAAGACCTGATGGACATGTACGAGGCGGTGTCCGGTGCACGCATGCACGCGGCCTACTACCGCCCGGGCGGCGTCTACCGCGACCTGCCCGACACGATGCCGAAGCTGCTGGCGACCAAGGTGCGCAGCGAGTCGGCGGTGCGCGAGATCAACCGCAACCGCCAGGGTTCGCTGCTCGACTTCATCGAGGACTTCACCGACCGCTTCCCGCGCTACGTCGACGAATACGAGACGCTGCTGACCGACAACCGGATCTGGAAGCAGCGGCTGGTCGGCGTCGGCATCGTCGATCCCGACCGGGCCAAGGCGCTCGGCTTCACCGGGCCGATGCTGCGCGGCTCGGGCGTCGCCTGGGACCTGCGCAAGATGCAGCCCTACGAGGTCTACGACCGCGTCGACTTCGACATTCCGGTCGGCACCAACGGCGACTGCTACGACCGCTACCTGGTGCGCGTGGCCGAGATGCGCGAGAGCAACCGCATCATCCGCCAGTGCATCGAATGGCTGCGGGCCAACCCCGGCCCGGTGATCGTCGACAGCAACAAGATCGCGCCGCCCAGCCGTGTCGACATGAAGTCGAACATGGAAGAGCTGATCCACCACTTCAAGCTCTTCACCGAAGGGTTCCACGTGCCGCCCGGCGAGGCCTACGCCGCTGTCGAGCACCCGAAGGGCGAATTCGGCATCTACCTGGTTTCCGATGGCGCCAACAAGCCCTACCGGATGAAGATTCGTGCGCCGGGGTTCGCGCACCTGCAGGGGCTCGAAGAGCTGACCCGGGGCCACATGATCGCCGACGTCACCACCGTGATCGGCACGCTGGACATCGTGTTCGGCGAGATCGACCGCTGAGACACCGGAATACGAAGCATGAGTGCCGTACAGAATCCGCAACGACTGCTGAGCGACGACGCCTACGGGCAGATCGATCGCGAGCTCGGCAAATACCCGGCAGACCAGCGCCAGTCGGCCGTCATGTCGGCGCTGGCGATCGCGCAGCGCGAGCAGGGCTGGGTCTCGCCCGAAGTGATCCGCGACATCGCCGCCTATCTCGGCATGCCGCCGATCGCCGTGCACGAGGTGGCGACCTTCTACGGCATGTACGAGACGAAGCCGGTCGGTCGCTACAAGCTCGGCGTCTGCACGAACCTGCCTTGCGCACTGCGCGACGGCAACAAGGCCGGCGAGTACCTGAAGCAGAAACTGGGCATCGACTACGGCGAAACCACGGCCGACGGCATGTTCACGCTCAAGGAGACCGAGTGCCTGGGCTCGTGTGCCGACGCGCCGGTCATGCTGGTCAACAACGATCGGATGTGCAGCTTCATGAGCAACGACAAGCTCGACGCGCTGCTGGCCGAGCTCAAGGCACAGGGGTAAGCCGATGGGCGCGAAGGACCTGCTGATCGAAGCGAAGCCACAGGAAACCTGTTTTCACGGTCGCCACATCGAGCCGCAGATCTATGCCGGGCTCGAGCACGACGGCGGCTGGCACCTGGCCGACTACGAGGCGCGCGACGGCTACAAGGCGCTGCGCAGGATCCTTGCCGAAGGGCTCACGCCCGAGCAGGTGATCGCCGAAGTCAAGGCTTCCGGCTTGCGCGGGCGCGGCGGCGCCGGCTTTCCCACCGGGCTGAAGTGGAGCTTCATGCCGAAGCAGTACACCGGGCAGAAGTACCTGGTGTGCAACTCCGACGAGGGCGAACCGGGCACCTTCAAGGACCGCGACATCCTGCGCTACAACCCGCACATCGTCATCGAAGGCATGGCGATCGCGGCCTACGCGATGGGCATCACGGTCGGCTACAACTACATTCACGGCGAGATCCGCGAGGCCTACGACCGCTTCGAGACCGCGCTCGAGGAGGCACGCGCTGCGGGCTTGCTCGGCGACCGGATCCTCGGCTCCGAGTTCTCGTTCCAGCTGCACGCGCACCATGGCTTCGGCGCCTACATCTGCGGCGAGGAAACCGCGCTGCTCGAGTCGCTCGAAGGCAAGAAGGGCCAGCCGCGCTTCAAGCCGCCGTTTCCGGCCAGCTTCGGCCTCTACGGCAAGCCCACGACGATCAACAACACCGAGACCTTCGCGGCGGTGCCGTGGATCATCCGCAACGGCGGGCAGAAGTACCTCGACATCGGCCGCCCGAACAACGGCGGCACGAAGATCTTCTCGGTCTCGGGCGACGTCGAGCTGCCGGGCAACTACGAGGTGCCGCTCGGCACCTCGTTCGCGAAGCTGCTCGAACTGGCCGGCGGCATGCGCAACGGCCGCAAGCTGAAGATGGTGATTCCCGGCGGCTCGTCGGCGCCGGTGATCCCCGGCGACGTCATGATGGAAACCGACATGGACTACGACTCGATCGCCAAGGCGGGATCGATGCTCGGCTCCGGTGCGGTCATCGTGATGGACGAGACCCGGTGCGCCGTGCGCTCGCTGCTGCGGCTGTCGTATTTCTACTTCGACGAATCCTGCGGCCAGTGCACACCGTGTCGCGAAGGCACCGGCTGGATGTGGCGGATGGTCAACCGGATCGAACACGGCGAGGGCACGATGGAAGACATCGACCAGCTCAACCGTATCGCCGACAACATCCAGGGCCGCACGATCTGCGCGCTCGGCGATGCCGCCGCGATGCCGGTACGTGCGTTCATCAAGCACTACCGAGACGAGTTCATCCACCACATCGAACACAAGCGCTGCGCAGTGCCCGACTACCTCTGAGTCGAGCCGAGCGAAGCACCCGAGAGCAACGAACAGGCGGATAGAAGATGGTCAAGCTGGAAATCGACGGTAAGGAAGTCGAGGTGCCCGAGGGCAGCATGGTCATGCATGCGGCCAGCGCACTCGACATCTACGTGCCGCATTTCTGCTACCACAAGAAACTTTCGATCGCGGCGAACTGCCGGATGTGCCTCGTCGAGGTCGAGAAGGCGCCCAAGCCGCTGCCGGCCTGCGCCACGCCGGCCACCAACGGGATGAAGGTCTTCACCCGTTCGGACAAGGCCGTCGTCGCGCAGAAGGGCGTGATGGAGTTCCTGCTGATCAACCACCCGCTCGACTGTCCGATCTGCGACCAGGGCGGCGAGTGCCAGTTGCAGGACCTGTCGATGGGTTACGGCGGCTCGGCGTCGACCTACGTCGAAGCCAAGCGCGTCGTCTCCGAGAAGCCGATGGGCCCGCTGATCTCGGCACGCGGCATGACGCGATGCATCCATTGCACGCGCTGCGTGCGCTTCGGCCAGGAAATCGCCGGAGTCATGGAACTCGGCATGTCGAATCGCGGCGAGCACTCGGAGATCGAGAGCTTCCTCGGCCACTCGGTCGATTCCGAGCTGTCGGGCAACATGATCGACCTCTGCCCGGTCGGCGCACTCACGAGCAAGCCGTTCCGCTTCAGCGCCCGCACCTGGGAGCTGTCGCGGCGCAAGTCGATCGCTCCGCACGACGCGCTCGGCTCGAACATCATCGTCCAGGTCAAGAGCGGCCTGGTCAAGCGCGTGGTGCCGCAGGAAAACGAAGCGGTCAACGAGTGCTGGCTGTCCGATCGCGACCGTTTCTCCTACGAGGGCCTCGAGAGTCCCGACCGGCTGCTTGCGCCGATGATCAAGCAAGACGGCCAGTGGCGCGAAGTCGACTGGCAGTCGGCGCTGAACTACGCCGCGCACGCGCTGCGCACGGTGTGCGATCAGAAGGGCGCCGCCGCGATCGGTGCGCTCGGGTCGGGCCAATCCACCGTCGAGGAACTGCACCTGCTGGGCAAGCTCGTGCGCGGGCTCGGCAGCGGCAACGTCGACTTCCGGCTGCGCCAGGCCGACTTCTCGCTCGACGCGTTGCGCGGCGGCGTGCCCTGGCTGGGCATGCCGGTGGCTGAAATCGGCGAACTCGACCGGCTGCTGCTGGTCGGCTCCTTCCTGCGCAAGGACCAGCCGCTGCTGGCCGCGCGCGTGCGCGCCGCCGTCAAGAAGGGCGCGCAGGTGTCGGTCGTGCACGGCGCGGCCGACGACCTGCTGATGAACGTTTCCAACACCGCGCTGGTCGCGCCTTCGCAATGGGTCGACACACTGTCCGCGATCCTTGCGGCACTGCGTGATGGCGATGCAGTCCAGGGTCAGGACGCTGCCCGTAGCGGCCAGGCCGGCGACCAGCGGGGCAGCGCACGACAGGGCGACGGCCAGGATGCCGGCGCGACCGTGCGGGCGATCGCCGAGTCGCTGGGCGGTGGCGAGAAGCGCGCGATCCTGCTCGGCGCCGCGGTCGCGCAGCACCCGCAGGCCGCGCAACTGGCGCAGCTCGCGCAACAGATTGCCGAAGCCGTCGGCGCCCGCTTCGGCTGGCTGCCCGAGGCAGCCAACACGGTCGGCGGCTACCTCGCCAGCGCACTGCCGTCCGACGGCGGGCTCG
>CALLYQ010000347.1 GCA_937858875.1 uncultured Lautropia sp.
ATCACGTTCCCGGCGCCGACGGCGAACTGGGGGCAGGTCGTGTCGTTCCGGATGTGGGATGCGGGGACCGGCGGCAATGCGTGGTTCTGCCAGACGCTGACCAGCGCGAAGACGGTGAACAGCGGCGACGCCGCTCCGAGCTTCGCGGTCGGGGCGATGACGTTCACGTTCCAGTAAGGCAGAGGGCGCAGTCATGGCGCAGTATTTCGAGGACTGGTCCGGGTCGACGCTGGGCAGCGAGCCGACCGGCTGGACGAAGCGATGGAACTCCAATCAAGTCGCCTACGTTGTGCAGGCCGATGCCGATGCGCCAGCCGGGAGGCGGTTGCGGATCACGCCTTCGGTCAACGCCCGGCGCGGGCTCTCGTGGGACATTATCAACGCTGACCCCAACATCTCGGCGACGCTCAAGATCCGCGCTCTGATGAGAATTGGGGCCGACGGCGCGACGAGTGCCACGTCCTACGCAGGGCCGTATCTGAGAGGGGACGGCGCCGCCGTCGAAACGGGCTATGTCGGCCTGTTCAGCCGCATCGGGCCAGGTGCCAGCGATAGATCGGTTAGGGTAGGGAAATACGTTTCCGGCACGTTTACCGAGATGTACTCCAGTGCCACGCCTGCATGGGATGCGGGCGTGCTGTATTGGATGGGGCTCGAGAACGACGGCGCGAACGTCCGGCTGACAGTCGCTCACGGGGATGATCCTGACACGATCATCTACGACCAGACCATCGCCGACTCCAGCATCGTAACGTCGAACGCGAATCGAACCGGCATTTTCAGCAACTCAGCATCCGCGTCGTATGTCGATATTCTGGCGGTCGGTGTCGGGACGAACGGAGACGAGGCCCCTGTAATCGGCGGTGGCGCAAGTCCGTCCACGCGCGGCGTATCCGAGCAGATCGGGGACGGAGCGCCGGCAGCGAACCAAACGGGGCTGACGGTCTGTTGGTGGGACGCGTCGACTCCGGATCTGTTCGGCGCCCCGACGCACGTAGCGACGGGCGTTACGACGAACGCTTCCGGCGTGCTGCAACTGGATCTGGAATCGGTCACGTCGCTCGCCGTCGGGGCGTGGGGCTTCATGCTGGTCTACAAGGGAGCCGAGCTTGTTTCTGACGACCTGATCGCAGGCGGGCGCGTGCAGATCAAGGACGTTGCCTAATGCTCGCACTGCGCACGTCGCGCTCAGGCGGGTTCCTGCGGCTGCGCCCGGCCTACGCCGCAGAAGGGCCGCCGCCCGACCCGATCAAAGGCATCCGCCTGTCGATGGGCGATGGCGCTTCTCTGGTCACGAGCGTTGCAGGCATCACTGCGTTGTGGTGGTACGAATACCCTCCAGCCGGGGCGCCGGATTACGAAACGACGGTCTCAATCGACGCATCGGGCCTGCTGACGATCGATCTTGACGCAGTGACCGCCCTTGGCCTTGGCGATTACGGCACGCTCGGTATTACGAAACCGGATGCGGTGCTTCCGGCGAGCCGAGGCAATTTGTTCCCGGTTCAAATCGTGGACATCGCCTGATGCTCGCGCAGTTTCGGTCGTCCTACGCTTCGGGGCTCGCTCAGTTTCGCGCCGCCTATTCCTTGGCGGCCGGCGATATTGCAATCATCACGGATGTAGATGCGGGGAATATCGACCCGGCGCTCGTCACGATCGATAGCACCAATCCGTCATCGCCGATTGTTTGGCTCGACACGCGCGCAGCCACAAATCCGTGGCGTCATTTCCTGTTTGCCGTGGAGAACGCCGAGGGTCTGACGCCGATTTTCCGTATCAGTCGGGCGAGCATGACCTCCTCGGGTACATTGCCGACTAGCGAGGCATTGGCGAACATGACGACCGATTTCGTCACGTTCACGCGTGCGCCGGCTCGGTCGTTCGGAGGGCCACCGGACTACATCCAGTGGCAGTTTTCGGACCCGTTGCCCTCGGGTCGCGTCTATATCATGGACCGGCCGATTGGGCGGCAAGAGGACGCAGGCGTTCTGGCGGCCGAATTGCTGTCGAATCACGAGGGGATTGTCTCTCCGGCGCCATCTGCGAACCCCCTGGGGGTCTACGCAGTATCGCCAGCGGAAACCGACGATCTCGGCCGCCAGATTGGCGGCAATCCAATGTACGCACTGCGGTTCGCGTGGGGTGGCGCCACGACGGACGGTGGCCCGAAGCGCAAACTGGTGATGTTCTCTGGCATCCACGCGGCCGGCGAGAACGTGTGTTTCATCCCGTTCCGCAGATTCCTGCGTTGGGTGCTGACGGATTCGTCTCAGGCGGCGCAGAACCTGCGGTCGAACTGGGACATCTACGCCTACTGGAACCTGAACCCTAACGGAATCAAGGGCGGTCATCGCAGAACGACGTTTCGCTCGTCTGCCGACCCGAATCGGGTGTGGCGGCTATCAAGCGACTCTCTACTCGCGGAGATCACGGCGACACGTGCAGCAGCAATGGCCGACACCGGAGGGCAGTGCGACGCGCTGATTTCCTGGCACGGCTATGCGTCGCAGACCACTCATTTCATCCCGGCTCGTAATGCGCAGAACTCGCCGGCGATGGGCGCCGATGTCGCGGCGTTTATCGCCAATGGCGAGACGATCTTCGGCTCGCGTGCGCTCGACTACCCGATGTCCGGGATCACCAATAGCGATAACTGGTGGGGGCAAGCCGCCCTTGGGGCGAAGGTTTCCTTGCTCGCTGAGTTGCCGCAGCGCGGGGATAGCTCGCTGGAATATTACGAGGGTACCGGAGAGAAGTGGGCGCGGTCGCTTGAGGCCACGGATGCGCAAGGAATCTTCTGGTCCGGCGCGATCGGTGCGCTCTCCGCCGCATCCCTCATCACCGCCACCGCCACCGGCACCCTGACGACCGGCATCCCGCTCGCCGGCGCCGCGTCGTCGATCACGCTGGCCACCGGCACGCTCACCGCGCAGATCCGGCTCGCCGGGGCTGCGCTCTCCCAAGCCGTCGCCGCTGCCGGCCTTTCGACCGCCATCCAGCTCGCCGCCCAAGCCCAGGCCGGCGCGCAGGCAACGGGCGATCTGAGTGTCGGCGGGCAGATCGACCTGGCGGGACACGCGCAGGCCTCGGCACTGGCCACGGGCAGCCTGACGACGCTGATCCGGTTCGAGGCCGCGGCAGTCGCTCGCGCGATCGCTGAGGCCACGCTGTCCGATGCTGCGGGTGCGGAGCTGTCCGGCGATGCGATCGCCTCGGCACTGGCCGCTGGCGATCTGACGACGGCGATCCGGCTGGGCGCCGCCGCGCTGGCCAGCGCATCTGCGACCGGATCGCTCTCGACCGAAGCATCCGGGCTGTCGGCTGACGCCACAGTGCTGGCCATCGCGACAGGTGGCCTGACGACGGCGATTCCGCTGCAAGGCGCGGCAGTCAGCGCCGTGCAGGCCAGCGGGACTCTCGACATCGCGCTCGAGCTCGAGGCGCAGGCGTTCGTCTCGGCCATGTCCGCCGGCGTGCTGTCGGCGCAGATCCGGCTCGATGCGGCGGCGGTTGCCGGCGCGCTCGCCTCCGCCTGGCTGGGCGGCGACGAATTCCGCGAAGGTCCTGCCGCCAAGGCGCGCGTCGTCGCCTCGGTCGTTCGTCGGCCGCGCGTGCTCGTTCTTCACTGATTTTCCAACGGAGGGGCATATGCCTCAGCAACGACCGCCGCAGCAAAGCCGCGGCGAGATGGCCTCGTGCACGCGGCTGCTGCCGGTGCAGTCGGTCAACGCCGAAGCGCGCACGGCAGAGCTGGTCTGGACGACTGGCGCGCGCGTCAAGCGCTACGACTGGATGAACGACCGCTACTACTGGGAAGAGCTGTCGACCGAGCGCGATGCCGTCGACATGTCGCGCCTGCAGGCCGGCGCGCCGTTGCTGAACTCCCATTGGCGCTACTCGCTGACCGACGTGATCGGCGTCGTGGAGTCGGCGTCGGTCGATGGCAACAAGGGACGTGCGGTCGTGCGCTTCTCGGAGCGCGCCGACGTCGAGCCGATCTTCCAGGACGTCCGTAACGGCATCGTGCGCAACGTCTCGGTCGGCTACTCGATTCAGGAGCTGGACCGGATTCCGCCGACGCGCGATGGCGATCTCTGGACCTACCGCGCCGTGCGATGGCAGCCGTTCGAGCTCTCGCTCGTCGCCGTGGGCGCCGATGCGGGCGCCGGCGTGCGGTCGGCTGGCGGCAACCCTGAAGGCAACTCGGGCGCGCCGGTCAACGCGTGCGTCTTCAACGATTTCCACCACCCGGCGGATTCCGCCAACCGTAGTGAGGAGGGCCATATGGCCAAAGAAGAGAAGGCGGAAAACAAGACCGCCGAAACGAAAGAAGAAACCCGCCAGCCGGCGGCCCAGCAACCCGATCAGGCCGCCATCGAAGCTGCTCGCGCCGACGGCCGTCGTCTCGAGGCCGAGCGACAGGCGCTGATCCGCAAGGCCAGCCGAACGATGCCCCTCGGTGACGAGTTCGTCCGGGGGCTGATGGAGGACACCAGCCTGACTCTCGACCAGGTGCGCGAGCGTGTGTTCGACGAGGCCGCGCGTTTCAGTGAGTCCACGCAGGGCCGTGCCGTCGCGATCACGACCGAGCGCGACGAGCAGGACGTGCGGCGCCAGGCGATCGCCGATTCGGTCGCGCATCGCGCCAATCCGTCGCTACAGCTGCCGGAAGCCGCGCGCCGCTACCGCGGCATGTCGCTGCTCGAGGCCGCGCGGCGCTCGCTCGAGGAGCAGGGCGTTCGCACCGACGGCATGAGCCGCATGCAGATCGCCGGCCTGGCGCTGGGCAATAGCGACGAGCATGGTTTCCGCGCGCTGCACGGCACCAGCGATTTTGCGATCGCCCTGGCGAACACGGCGGCCCGGACGCTGCGCAGCGCCTACGAATCGGCCCCTCGCACCTTCACCGCGTGGGCCCGCCGCGGCACGCTGGCCGACTTCCGCGCCGCCACGCGCGTCGCCATCGCCGCGAACCTGTCGCTCGAGAAGGTGCACGAGCACGGCGAATTCAAGCGCGGCAAGATCGTCGACGCGGGCGAGTCGATCCAGCTCGCGACCTACGGCAAGGTGATCGGCATCACCCGTCAGGCCATCATCAACGACGACCTGGACATGTTCGGGCGCATCCCGGCCATGTATGGCCGCGCCGCCGCCGATTTCGAGTCGGACACCGTCTACAGCATCCTGACTGCGAACGCGGCGCTGTCGGACGGCGTGGCGCTGTTCCACGCGAACCACGGCAACCTCGGCACCGCCGGCGCGCCGAGCGAGACGACTTTCGCCGAGATGCGCAAGCTGGCCCGGCTGCAAAAGGATCCGTCTGGCAACGGCCAGCCGCTGAACCTGACGATCCGGCACGTGATCGTGCCGGCGGCCCTCGAAACCACCGCGCAGAAGATCCTGCAGGCGGTCATCGTCGCGACGAAGTCGGCCGACACGAACCCGTTCAACGGGGCGTACCAGCTGATCGTCGAAC
>CALLYQ010000348.1 GCA_937858875.1 uncultured Lautropia sp.
GTTCGCTGACCTGGCAGGTCGCTGCCACGGCGCTCGTCTCGCTGGCCGGCTGGCTGCTGCTGTGGCGGCGCAATCCCTGGCGCACCGGCAAGCCGCCAGGCACCGACCGCAACATGCTGCTCGACATCGGCGAGCGGCTCGACATCGACGAATGGGTCGACGGACGGCGCACCCGCGTAAGACATCGCGGCGCAGAATGGTCGGTCGAGCTCGACCATGCCGAGCCCGATTCGGCGGCGCGTCCCGGCAGCTTCGTCGTCGGGCGGATCGTCGGAGCGCGGCTGATCGTGCGGCCGGCAGGCGGCAACTGAGCCCGATTCCCCATCATTGGAGTTCTCGCAGATGCTCACCGAAGCCTTCGGCATTTCCCTGATCGTGCTGGTGCTGGCGATCGTCTTCATCGCCCGCGCACTGAAGGTCGTGCCGCAGCAGCATGCATGGGTCGTCGAGCGGCTCGGCAAGTTCGACCGTGTGCTGGCGCCCGGACTCAATTTCCTGATCCCGTTCATCGACCGCGTCGCCTACCGGCACCTGCTCAAGGAAGTGCCGCTCGACGTGCCGAGTCAGATCTGCATCACGAAGGACAACACGCAGCTGACCGTCGATGGCGTGCTGTACTTTCAGGTCACCGACCCGATGCGCGCCTCGTACGGCGCGAGCAACTACGTTATTGCGATCACCCAGCTCGCGCAGACGACGCTGCGCTCGGTGATCGGCCGCATGGAGCTCGACAAGACTTTCGAGGAGCGCGACCTGATCAATTCGACGGTGGTCGCGGCGCTCGACGAGGCCGCGCTGAACTGGGGCGTGAAGGTGCTGCGCTACGAGATCAAGGACCTGACGCCGCCCGGCGAGATCCTGCGCGCGATGCAGGCGCAGATCACCGCCGAGCGCGAGAAGCGCGCACTGATCGCCGCCTCCGAGGGCCGAAAGCAGGAACAGATCAACATCGCCACCGGCGAGCGCGAGGCCAGCATCCAGCGCTCGGAGGGCGACAGGCAGGCCGAAGTCAACCGGGCCATGGGCGAGGCCGCCGCGATCTCGGCGGTCGCCGATGCGACCGCCCGCGCGATCGAACGGATCGCCGCGGCGATCCGGCACCAGGGCGGCATCGAGGCGGTGAACCTGCAGGTCGCCGAGAAGTACGTCGACGCGCTCGGCAAGCTCGCCAAGGAGAACAACACGATGATCGTCCCGGCCAACCTGGCCGACGTCTCCACGCTCGTCGCGACCGCCACCTCGGTGATCCGGCAGACCGCGCCGAGCGGGAACTGAGCGAACGCCGCGAGGCAATTGAGCGGTTTCGGCCGAGCGAGCTTGCTCGACCGGGCAGACTTCAGTTGCGCGTGCGCGCGCGTCAGTTGCGCGTGACCTGCTTGACCAGCCGCTGCTTCTCGCGCTGCCATTCGCGTTCGCGTTCGACCTCGCGCTTGTCGTACTGGCGCTTGCCCTTGGCCAGTCCGATTTCGCACTTGATGCGGCCGCCCTTGTAATGCAGGTCGAGCGGCACCAGCGTGTAGCCGGCCCGCTCGACCTTGCCGATCAGCTTGGCGATCTGCTCGGCGTGCAGCAGCAGCTTGCGCGTACGGACCGGGTCGGGCTTCACGTGCTTCGAGGCCTCGGGCAGCGGCGTGATGTGCGAGCCGATCAGGAAAAGCTCGGCACTGCGGATCACGATGTAACCTTCCTTCAGCTGGGCGCGACCGGCGCGGATCGCCTTCACCTCCCAGCCTTCGAGCGCCAGCCCGGCCTCGAATCGTTCCTCGATGAAGTAATCGTGAAGCGCCTTTTTGTTCTGGGCGATGCTCATGTTTAGAATTCTCGCTGATTTCGGGCGAAACCCGTGCCCGGATCGGTAATCCGAGCCCGATGACGAACCGCCCTCCGAACATCGTCCGCAAGTCCGCACTCGTACCGTATTCGGCCGAGCAGATGTTCACGCTCGTCGACCGCGTCGAAGACTATCCGAAGTTCCTGCCCTGGTGCGGCGGTACCGAGGTGCGGCGCAACGATGACGGCACGGTGACGGCGACGATACGCATCGACTACCACGGCGTGCGGCAGGCCTTCACCACGCACAACAAGCGCGTGCCGCCGGAGTCGATCACGATCACGCTGCAGGAAGGACCGTTCTCCCATCTCGAAGGGCAGTGGCGATTCACGGCGCTGCGCGCCGATGCCTGCAAGATCGAGCTGTTCCTCGAATACCGGTTCGCCGGCCTGATCGGGCGCGTGCTCGAACCGGTCTTCGACCGCATCGCAAGCTCCTTCGTCGAAGCCTTCGTACGGCGCGCCGAGCACCTGGCGGCCATGGAAGGCTGAGCTCGACCGTCGCGCGCACGACGTGACCCGAGACGAGGGCGGCAGCGGCATGCGCATCCAGCTCGCCTGGGTACGCGAAGACGGCACGATCGCGATACAGGAACTCGAAGTGCCGCATGGCAGCCGGCTCGGACAGGTGCTGGCCGGACTCGACGATCCGATGCTGCGCGAAGGGCTGACCGCAGGCCGGCTCGCGGCCTCGGTGTTCGGACAGGCGCGGCGTCCCGACGAACCGCTGTTCGAAGGCGACCGGATCGAGCTGGTCGAAGGCCTGCGGATCGACCCGAAGCTGGCACGCCAGCGGCGCGTCGAGGTGCGAAGGCGTCAACTCGCGCAGAGCGGGGCGAAGGGTTCCCGGGCGCGTGTGGCCGCGAGGTTCAGAGGCTGAGAGGCCTCTCAGGTCGGCGGGCGAGCGCAGTTCTGATTGAGGACTCGGCGCAGCGTCGCGGCGCGGCGCGCGCGTTCGTCGTCGTCGAGCGCGATCCGTTCACCCTTGTCGTCGACCGCATGCATGCGCATGCCGCTCTCGAGCGCTCTCAAGCCGGCCCGGGTCTCGTCGCAAGCACGTTGCTGGTCGGCAGCCTGCTGCGAGGCCTGCGCCTGTCGTGTCTCGGCCTCGGCGCGCTCGGTGGCTCGCTGGCGCGACTGGCGTTCGCGTTCGACCCAGCTCGGAGGCGCGTCGGCACTCCGTTCCGTATCGTGGCTTCCGGTCGCGGCGGAATCCTCGGCCGATTCGGCACGAGGTCCGGCGGGGGTGGTGGAGGACACCCCGGCCGGGGAGCGGCCGCCAGGCGCTTTCAACTGGGTGACACGGGCGCCCGCCGGCGGCGGACGATCGGAATAGACGGCACGGCCCTGCGCGTCCAGCCACTTCCAGGTGCCTGACTGCGCGTGCGCCGTACTTGCGAAGGCGAGCCCGACGAGCATCGCGGCGATCGCCGACAGCGCGCGCTTCGGCAGAGGGCATTTCGGCAGTCGGATCATGGTCATCGCTAGGCGCCCGGGTGGCGTTCGGGTTCTTCTGCGAACGGCGCAGCCATTGTCGGCGGGGCTCCGATCGCCGCGGATACCGTGCCGACAAGAGGTCCGGTAAC
>CALLYQ010000349.1 GCA_937858875.1 uncultured Lautropia sp.
CGAGCTGGTACAGCTCGACTGGCTGGCCGATCGCTTCCCGTCGCAACTGTCGGGCGGCCAGCGCCAGCGCATCGCGCTGGCGCGCGCGCTGGCCGTCGAACCGCGCGTGCTGCTGCTCGACGAACCCTTCGGAGCGCTCGACGCCAAGGTACGCCGCGAATTGCGCCGCTGGCTGCGGCGTCTGCACGACGAACTTCATGTCACCAGCGTCTTCGTGACGCACGACCAGGAAGAGGCAATGGAAGTCGCCGACCGCGTCGTGCTGATGAACCACGGCCGCGTCGAGCAGACCGGAACGCCCGACGAGGTCTACCAGAACCCGGCCAATCCCTTCGTGTTCGGCTTCCTCGGCTCGGCCAACCGCTTCGGGCACGGCAACGCCGACGGCGCCCTGCAGATCCTGTCACGACCGCACGAAACCGAAATCGTG
This sequence comes from uncultured Lautropia sp., assembly GCA_937858875.1. Classification (GTDB taxonomy): domain Bacteria; phylum Pseudomonadota; class Gammaproteobacteria; order Burkholderiales; family Burkholderiaceae_E; genus Zeimonas. Next base: position 431 of record CALLYQ010000349.1, read on the forward strand.
CCCGACACGTCGATCGCATTCGAAGCCCCGGTCGACGGCGCCGCGGTCAACGCCGAGGTGCTGCGCATCCTGCGTAGCGGCCCGGTGGCCCGCGTCGAGCTGCAGTCGCTGGGCGGCAGCCCCGACAGCGAACCGCAGTTCTTCGAGGTCGAACTGAGCCACGACAGGCTCGCCGCACTGTCGCTGAGCAAGGGCCAGCAGGTCCGGCTGCTGCCGCGGCGCGCGTTCCGGATCGACGATGCGGGCACCGGGCCCACCGCTACCGCAGATGCCACGTCGGGCGCGCAGTCCGAAACGCCCGAGGGGCAGCCCGCGCTCGTCTGAGAGCGCCTCTTCGCGGCGCACCACGTCACGCACGGTGCTTGCCCGGTTCGGTGCGGGCAAAGGCCGGTGCGGGCAAAGGCGTGGGGCCGGGTTCGGCTGCGCGTGCCGGTGCTTGCCCCTGCTGCGCAGGGAAGCCGGCCCGCAGGGTCGGCCGCCGTGGCCAGCGCCGCCTCCGACCCCCGCCTGCCGCTCCCCGCCCGGTGTCGGTACGGGCGGAACTTCCGGGTTTACTCTGGCCTAGGGCCTGTTCACACTACGATCGTCCCCGCGTGAGCCCGAAAAAAGCGCGCAATCAAGGCGCAAAGCGCAGCCGTGGCGGGGCCACGGCGAGCATTTGCAACGCCGAGTGCGCGCTTTTTTCGGGCTCACCCTGCGGGCCGGGGCCTGCCGAGCCGCCACACTTCGTTGCCGGCTCTTTGCGTGGCACCACCACGCGCGTCGCCGCCGCCTCGTTTGGCGGCTCGGCAGGCCCCGGCGCGGGGACGATCGAAGTGTGAACAGGCCCTGGCCGGCCTTCGCGGCCGTGTCGTCGTCGTTCACGCGTTCCAGATGCTTTGCCCGGGCTGCGTCATCCATGCGATTCCGCAGGCGAAAGCGATCCGCGAAGCGTTTCCGCCGTCGCGGCTCGCGGTGATCGGGCTGCACACGGTCTTCGAGCACCACGATGCGATGACACCCACCGCGCTGAAGGCCTTCGTCCATGAGTACCGGATCAGCCATCCGGTCGGCAAGCCGATGCCGCTCACGATGCAGGCCTATGCGATGCGCGGCACGCCGACGCTGCTCGTGTTCGATCGACAGGGCCGCATCCGCCTCGACCACTTCGGGCATCTCGACGACCTGCGAGTCGGCGCGGTGCTGGGCCAGTTGCTCGGCGAGGCCGAGGACACGGACTCCGGCGCCTAGGCGCTTGGGCCCCGAGGCGCCTGGGAACGAAACTCCCCGGTGCTTCCGGGCCGTTCGGCGATACTTCGGCTTGTCCGATGATCGAAAGCCGTCGCGCTTCCGGTCGGCCGACGGTTTCGGCGAAAGTGCGTCCAGATACGGAGATCCGATGAATACCAGTTCCGCGCAGGCCGGCTTCGCGATCGAACCCTTGCCCGAGGGCGCGGTCTTCCGGATCGAACGGCCCGACAAGCTCAACGCCCTGACCCGGTCTGTAATGCTCGGCCTGGCCGACTGCCTCGACGATCTCGAAGCGCGCGGCCAGCGCCTGCTCGTCGTGACCGGCGCCGGCAATCGCGCGTTCTGCGCCGGCACCGATCTATCGGAGCTGAAGGGCCTGGAACCCGAGGCGCGGCTGGCAAAGACGGCGGCCTCGCGCGAACTGCTGGTGCGACTGTCACGATCCGAACTCGTCAGCGTGGCGGCGATCAACGGCCTGGCCTTCGGCGGCGGCCTCGAGCTGGCGATGGCCTGCACGCTGCGCATCGCCGCGCCGCAGGCGACGATGGCGCTGCCTGAAGTCAAGCTGGGCCTGCTGCCCGCCTATGCCGGCACGCAGTTCCTGCCGGCGCTGGTCGGCCAGGCGCGCGCGCTCGAGATCATGATCACCGGCCGCACGCTGGACACCGACGAAGCCCGGTCGATCGGCCTGATCCACCGGATCGCCGAACCGGATTCGGGGCTGCTCGACCAGGCGATCGGCTTCGGGCGCGAAGTCGTGCGCTGGTCCCCGGGCGCCGTGTCGTGGATTCGACGCTGCGTGGATGCCGCCGGCACGCAGGTCACCGACGCCGGGCTCGAGGTCGAAGATGCAGCGGTGCGTGCGAACTTCGATTCCGACGATGCGCGCGAAGGCGTCGCGGCGTTCCTCGAGAAACGCGAGCCGCGCTTCGGAAAACGCTGAGAACCCCGCCATGTCCCTGCCTGATCCCGCTCCGCGCCGCCACCTTCATACCCGCCGCGTCCACTGCGAAGGTTTCCTGCGCGAAGACGGCCTCTGGGATATCGAAGGCCGCATCGTCGACACGAAGACCTACACCTACACCGAACCCTTTCGTGGCCACCGCGAGCCGGGCAGCGAGGTGCACGACATGGCGGTGCGGCTGACGATCGACGACGATCTGGTCGTGCACGCGATCGCCGTCGACATGCCGGCCGTGCCCTACCCGACCTGTCCGGGCGTCAAGCGGAATTTCCAGCGGCTGGTCGGCGCCTGTATCGCGCGTGGCTGGCGGCGTTCGGTCAACGAGGCCGTCGGCGGCACGCAGGGCTGCACGCACGTACGCGAGCTGCTGTTCCCGATGGCCACCGTCGCGTTCCAGACCGTAATGGGCTGGGCCGAAGACGGGCCCGACGGCGTCTGCAAGTCGACTTTGAGCGAGAACGAGCGTCCGATGTTCATCGACGGCTGCCACTCGTGGGCGGCCGACGGCGAGGTCGTCGCGACGCTGTATCCGCGCTTTTCGACGCGCGCTGCGGCTGCGGACTCGAACGACAGCGGCGGCGATTGACTCAGGCGTGCTCGACTCGTACGCGCCAGCGGAAGCAGGCCTGGCCCGGCGCAAGCGCCGCGCCAGCCTCAGCGGGCGTCGACGCGCTCGAGAGTGACCGCGAGTTCGCCGCCGGCCGAGCGCAGTTCGAGCTGCCCGCCTTCGATGCGGGTGCGATCGACCATCGCAAGCGCCCCGAGGAAGCTCGCTTCCTGCGCCATGACGCCCTCGGGTCGGGCGCAGGCGCGACGCGTCGAAGCGGGCGCAGTGATCGACAGCCTGTCGCCGTCCTGCCGGTAACCGGCGGTGAAGTCGTTGCAGCCGGCCGAGCCGCTGACGCGCCCGTCGGCGCCGAAATCCATCGTCAGTTCGGTGCCGCTGATCGTGCTGACCACGGCCTGGCGGCCGTTGTTGTAGCCGGTCACCCGCCAACGGGTATTCGCCAGCTCCTGCGAGTCGCGGGCCAGCGTCATCACAGGCGCGCCGCTGCCGTCGAGCAGCAGCAGTCGGCCGCCCTCGTGACGCAGCGCTCGCGCGTCGTTCAGTGCTGCCGTGAAGGCACGGGCCGTGCGCATCTGCTCGTCGGGGCACATGCGCTTGGTCCCGACCATGTTGCCGAGCAAGCCGAAGCTGTCGCCTGCGCTGCGGTAGCCGGCGCTGTAGCGATTGCAGCCGTCGCTGCCCGCGACCCGCCCGTGCTCGAAGCGCATCGTCGGTGCCGGCGACGAAGGCGTTTCCGGCCGTGCGCCATGCAGCCGCGTGACGATCCATGCGGTGCCGTCGAGCGTGTCGCGTGCACTGCCGCCACCGGCGTCGAGACCGCCGCCGGCGCTTCCGGCACCGCTGCCGCCGCTGCCGCCACCGACCATCGTGCAGCCAGCCACCAGCGCCAGCAGCGTGACGAGAACGGCGACACCAAGGCGGGCTTCCAGGCGCGTGTCGATTCGCATCTCGGTTCCTTGAGCCCAGTCCGGGCGATCCTAAGCCTCGCAGTGTCCGCTCGCAAGCTCGGCCAACGCAGCTCGGCCAACGCAGCTCGGCCAAGGCGCCGTGCAGCCGAGCCGCCAGGCCGCCGCGCCGTTGGCCGCTACGCCGTTGAGCCGACACCCTGCCGCCGCCCGGCATCGCCGCTGCCTGCTACGTGGCCGCCCTCTGCCCGTCGAGTACGCGATCGTCGCTGGGCGCGGCGTCCCGGCGATCGACATGAATGGCCAACCAAACCGTCGGCCGTCCGGCGTCGGTCGACTCGACCCGATGGCGCATGCCGGCCGGCAGCATCACGCTGTCGCCGACCGCGAGCGGCACTGCCCGCGCCGGCTCCTCGAAGCGCAGCACCGCGCTGCCCGCCAGCACGAGCACCCACTCGTCCTGCGCCTGTTCGTACCAGAATCCGGGCGGGCTGGACTGCCCCTGCGAGACGATCCGTTCGACCCGCAAGCCCGGTCGCTCGAACAGCGCCTCGAACTGTTCGGCCGACCTGGCATCGGGAAGCGGACGGAGGAGATTGCGGACCGAGGGTGTCATCGTGATATCCACCGAAGCGAACCGGGCAATGCGATCCCGCGTAGGCTGCGGCTTCGCACCCTCGCTCAACCGACGCCAGGCAGAATAACGGACGCCGATGAACCCGAACCGCCGCCGCTGGATGGAACCGCGCGTGCTGGGCGCGATCTTCGTTGCCGCGCTCGCGCTTTGGGCCTTCGTCGAGATCGCCGACGAGATGCTCGAAGGCGAAACGCACGCCGTCGACACCTCGATCCTGCTGTGGTTCCGCTCGGCCGCCGATTCGTCGGATCCGATCGGGCCGAAATGGTTCGAGGAGGCGATGCGCGACATCACGGCGCTCGGCGGCACCAGCGTGCTCGGGCTTCTCGTGCTCGCCACGGTCGGCTTGCTTCTGCTGCGACGTGCGCGAGGCGACGCGCTGTTCGTGCTGGTCGCCACCGTCGGCGGCATGCTGGTGTCGACGCTGCTGAAAAACTCGTTCGATCGCCCACGGCCCGACCTCGTGCCGCACGGTGCCTACGTCTATACGGCCAGCTTTCCGAGCGGGCACGCGATGCTGTCCGCGGTCGTCTACCTGACGCTGGCGGCGCTGGTCGTGCGCCTCGTGGAAGGCAAGCGCGCGAAGCTCTATCTGCTGGCCATGGCCACGCTGCTGTGCGTACTGATCGGCACGAGCCGCGTCTACCTCGGCGTGCACTGGCCGAGCGACGTACTGGCCGGCTGGGTCGTCGGGGCCGCCTGGGCGCTCGGCTGCTGGAGCGTGGCCCAGGCGATCAGCCCTGGGCGACCGGCACCCCCAGCAGAACGTTGGAGGCCTTGACGAGCGCCGTGGCCTTGCTGCCCGGCGCGAGCCCGAGCGACTTGACGCTTTCCAGCGTGATCACCGCCGCGATCGATTCGCCGCCGTCGAGATCGAGGACGACTTCGGCGTTGACGGCGCCCGGCGTGACGCGCGAGACGGTGCCGTCGAGCTGGTTGCGTGCCGACAGCCGCACATCGTGCGTATCGACGGCAAGGATCACCGACGAGGCCTTGATCAGCGCGAAGGCTTCGACGCCGACGCGCAGGCCCAGCGAGTCGCTGCTGCTGCGGGTGACGACCGCCACGAGCTTGCCGCCGCCGGGAAGCGTGAGTTCCACCTCGTCATTGACTGCCCCGGCCTGGACGGCGCTGACCTTGCCGGCGAGCCGGTTGCGTGCACTGGTTTTCAACTCGATGCTCCTGTAAAGCGCGGCGCCCGCGCCTCAATTCGGTCGGATCGCGTCGGCCGTGCCCTGGATGAAGGCCTTGATCTTCTCGACCTCGGCAGCGCTCAGCCGGTCGGTGAAATCGGGCATGCCGCGCGTCGTGGCCGGCCCCTTGAACAGCGACTTGTCGAGGTGCTCGATCAGCCCGGCTTCCATGTAGCCGAGATTCGGGATGTTACCGCCGCGGTCCACGCCAGGCACGCCGTGGCAGAACGCACAGTTGCTGACGTAGAGCGCAGTGCCTTCCTCGACCAATGCCGGATCGTAGTCGACGCCCGACAGCAGCTTGCCCATCCGGTAGGCGACGAACTCCGGCGGTTTGGCGGTGCCGCCGATCGCGAAGGTATGGACGGTGCCCGGTCCATGCCTGTCCGTGGCGCGCTGCGCGAGGCCGTAGACACCGCCCCAGCCGACGGCGATCGACACGTACTGCTTGCCATCGACGACGTAGGTCGACGGCGCGGCCACGACGCCGGTGCCGGTCGGCGCTTCCCAGAGTTGCGCGCCGGTCTTCGCGTCGTAGGCCACGAAGCGGCCGTCGGCCGTGCCCTGGAACACCAGATTGCCGGCCGTGGTCAGCGTGCCGCCGTTCCAGGGAGACACGTGTTCCTTGCGCCAGACCTCCTTCTGCGCGACCGGATCCCAGGCGATCAGCCGGCCGAAGGGCTTGCTCTGCGGCGCC
>CALLYQ010000350.1 GCA_937858875.1 uncultured Lautropia sp.
CGTCACGAAGGTCACGTCGTTGCGCACGTAGTCGCGCCCGAGCCGCTCGGACCAGGCGCGGATCTGGCGCGAGACTTCCTGCCGGTACAACTCGGCGCTCAGTTCGCCGCTACCCAGGCGCGCGTCGACGCCGACCTCGTAGAGCTCGCGGCGCTGCTCGGGCGAGCGGATCGTGACGGTGCCCAGCGGCGGCGGGATGCCGGCGCCGCCGGGCTGGCCGCCAGTGCGCGCCGAGCCCGGATACCAGACGTCGCGGTCGGTGTGCCGCTGCAGGTTCAGGCGCAGGTCGATGCCGTCGGTGAGCCGCTGCTTGTAGCGGGCCAGCAGCGAATGCGAGCGGTAGCCGGTGTTTTCCTCGGTGCCGCGCGGGCTTTCGTAGTCATCGACGTTGCGGCCGGCCAGCCCGACCACCAGCCCGTAATCGGAATTCGAATGACGCAGCAGCATCGCGCCGGCCAGCCCGCTGTCGGCGCTGCCCCAACTCGAGCCGAAGCGAGCGCCGCTCTCCGGTCCGTCGCTGTACCGCGGCGCCGGTGTGATGAGGTTGACGACGCCGCCCATCGCGCCGCTGCCGTAAAGCACCGACGCGGGCCCCTTGACGACCTCGGCGCGGTCGAGCAGGTCGAGGAACGAGGCGATCGCGCCCTGCGGCTGCGCCGAGTTCACGCGCACGCCGTCGACGAGGATGACGACACTTTCCTTCTTCAGGCCGCGCAGCACCGGGTTCTGGCCCCAGGCGCCGTCGGACTGCACGGCGAGCCCCGGTTCTCCGCGAAACAGCGCCCCGGGCGGCGCGGCTCCGGCGCTCTCGCCGGTCCCTGCCTGGCCCGGCCGCAACACTTCGATGGCCTGCGGCGTCTCATGTGCGTCGGCCTGCCGGCCGGTGGCCGTGACGACGACCTCGTCGAGCGAAGCCTGGGCCAGTGCGCAAGGCAGGGGGGCGATCGCCATCACTGCAGCGATCGTCGCGGACGGGCGCAGCGTCATCTCGTTCCCTATGGATCAAAAGATTCATAAGGAATATATGTAAACGAGAACGCTTATCGTTTGATGGGGATCAAGCTCAGCCCAGCGACGCCAGCGCCGACTCGTAGGTCTCGGCGTGTTCCTTCTGGCTGGAGGCCGTCACGCCGAGGTCGCGCAGCTTGCCGTCGTTCAGGCCGTAGATCCAGCCGTGGATCGTCAGCGGCTGGCCGCGGTCCCAGGCATCGCGCACGACTGTGGTCAGGCAGACGTTGCGCACCTGCTCGATCACGTTCAGTTCGCAGAGCCGATCGACCTGGTGCGATTCGTGATACAGCGGGCGGATGCGCGCCGGATGCCGCTCGGCCACGTCGCGCACGTGCCGGATCCAGTTGTCGGAAAGGCCGATCCGGTCGCCGCGCAGCGCGGCACGCACGCCGCTGCAGCCGTAATGGCCGACGACCATGATGTGCTCGACCTTCAGTACGTCGACGGCGAACTGCATCGCCGACAGGCAGTTCAGGTCCGAGTAGACGACGAGGTTCGCGACGTTCCGATGTACGAAGACTTCGCCGGGCGGCAAGCCGATGATCTCGTTGGCCGGCACGCGGCTGTCCGAGCAGCCGATCCACAGGTAGTGCGGCGATTGCTGGCGCGACAGCCGCGGAAAGAAGTCGGGATCCTGCTCGCTGATGCGATCGGCCCATGCGGCATTGTTGCGGAAGAGGTCCGGTAGGGCGCGCACGGTGGTTCTCGCAGCGATGGGGGAAGCTGTTTTGTATCACAATCGAGCGCGCAACGAGCCATCGCAGCTGGATCGGGGATGGGCGTCGACCCGGACCGTATGGTCGGACCCGGTATCGACAAAGAGCTATCTGCAAAGGAGGGGACATGGATCTCGGACTGAAGGGACTGAATGCGCTGGTCACCGGCGCCACGCGCGGCATCGGCCGAGCTGTCGCAGAAACCTTGGCGGCCGAAGGCGCGAACGTGTCGATCTGCGCGCGCAAGGAATCCGAGGTACAGCAACTCGTCGCGGAGCTCGGCGGACGCGGTGTCGACGCCTTCGGCAGTGCCGTCGATGTCGGCGACGCCGCGGCATTGAAGGCCTGGGTCGAAGCCTCGGCGAGCCGGTTCGGCGGCGTGGACATCGCGATTGCGAACGTCAGCGCGCTCGCGATCGGGCAGGACGAAGACTGTTGGCGCCGTGAATTCGAGGTCGACATGATGGGGACGGTGCGCCTCGTCGACGCCGCCATGCCGTGGCTCGTGGCCAGCAAGTCGGCGTCGATCATCGCAATCTCGAGCGTCTCGGGTCGCGAGGTCGACTTTGCTGCCGGTCCTTATGGGACGTTCAAGGCGGCGCTCGTCCACTACATGCAGGGTCTGGCTTTCCAGCTTGCCGGCAAGGGAATCCGGGCCAATGCGGTGTCGCCCGGCAATACCTATTTCCCGGGTGGCGTCTGGCAGCAGATCGAGCAAGGAAATCCGAAGCTGTACGGCGAGGCGCTCGCGTTGAACCCGACCGGTCGCATGGGAACGCCGCAGGAAGTCGCCAATGCCGTGGTCTTCCTCGCGAGCCCCGCAGCCAGCCGCATCTCGGGCACGAATCTCGTCGTCGACGGGGCGCTGACCCGCGGCGTGCAACTTTGATCCGGAGACCGTCGACATGTGGGCACTGATCCTCGGCCTGATCCTCTTTCTCGGTGTCCACTCGGTACGGATCGTTGCCGACGACTGGCGCAGCGCGCAGGTCGCTCGCATGGGTCTGAATGCCTGGAAGGGGCTCTACTCGCTCATCTCGATCGTGGGGCTGGTGCTGATCGTCTGGGGCTACGGGCTCACGCGCACGAATCCGGTCGATCTGTGGCAGCCGCCGCCGGGAATGCGGCACATGGCCTCGCTGCTCACGCTGGCCGGCTTCGTGCTGATCGTCGCGGCCTACGTGCCGCGCAGCCGGATCCGCGCGCTGGTCGGCCACCCGATGCTGCTCGGCGTGGCGCTGTGGGCGCTCGCGCACCTGCTGTCGAACGGGCGTCTGGCCGACCTCGTGCTGTTCGGCGCCTTCCTGGTCTGGGCGCTCGTCGGGTTCGCATCGGCCCGCCGGCGCGATCGGGTGGCCGGTACCCCGCGCGGTGCAGGGGCGCTTGTCAACGACCTGACGACGATCGTCGTCGGCGTCGTCGCCTGGTTCGTGTTTGCGCTGTACCTGCACGGCCCGCTGATCGGCGTACGGCCGTTCGGTTGAGCGGGGGGTGAGCGAAACCCTGCTCGAACGGCCGGTCGCGCCGCCGACCAGCCTGGCGCGGCTGCGGCGCGACCTCGGTCCCGTCTATGCGGCCAACGGGCTGATCGGTTTCGTCTTCGCGGCGACCGGTCCGGTCGCCGTGATCCTGTCGGTCGGTACACGCGGCGGCCTGAGCCAGGCCGAGCTGGCCTCCTGGGTGTTCGGCGCCTTTTTCGTCAACGGGCTGCTGACGCTGCTGGCCTGCTGGCTCTACCGCCAGCCGCTGGCCTTCTTCTGGACGATTCCGGGCACCGTGCTGGTCGGCCCGGCCCTGCAGCACCTGAGCTGGCCGCAGGTGATCGGCGCTTTCGTCGCCACCGGCGTGCTGATGCTGGTGCTCGGGCTGAGCGGCTGGGTGCGTCGTGCGATGGCGCTGGTACCGATGCCGATCGTCATGGGCATGGTGGCCGGCGTGTTCCTGCGCTTCGGCGTCGATCTCGTGCACGCGCTGCGTGCCGATGCGGCCATCGCGGCGCCGATGGCGGCCGTGTTCGTGCTGCTGATCGCGCGTGCGGCGCTCGGGCGTCGGATGCCGCCGATGATCGGTGCGCTCCTGGTCGGCGTGCTCGCGGTCACGCTGTCGGGCCGCTTCGATCCGGGCGCGGTCGGTGTGCAATGGTTCGCCGCACCGGTGTTCCAGATGCCGCAATGGTCGTGGCAGGCGATGATCGAACTGGTCGTGCCGCTGGCGATCACGGTGCTGGTCGTGCAGAACGGTCAGGTGGGGGCAGTGCTGAAGGCCGCCGGGCACGATGCGCCGGTGAACGCGGTCACCGCGGCTTGCGGTGCCTGGTCGATTCTCACGGCCTCGGTCGGCACCGTTTCGACCTGCCTGACCGGGCCGACCAACGCGATCCTGGCCTCGTCGGGCGAGCGCGAGCGCCACTACACGGCGGGCATCGTCGTCGCGCTGCTGGCCATCCTGTTCGGCCTGTGCGCGCCGCTGTTCACGCGGCTGATGCTGGCCGCGCCGCCGGCCTTCATTGCGACGCTGGCCGGGCTTGCGATGCTGCGCGTGCTGCAGGCCTCGTTCACGACGGCGTTCGGCGGGCGCTTCACGCTGGGCGCGATGATCACCTTCGTCGTGACGGTCGCCGACATCACGGTGCTGAACATCGGTGCGGCCTTCTGGGGGCTGGTCGCGGGCTTCGCGATCTCATGGTGGCTCGAGCCGGCCGATTTCGAGGCCGTGCGCAGCGCCGGCATCGCTTCGGCGGCGCAGCGGGAAGGAGCTTCCTCGTCGTCAACGACGAAATGAGCACGCGGGCGGCGATGCGCGTCTGCCGAATGAAGCCCGGGTGGAGAGGCGCGGCTGCCGTCCGGCGGCGCCGAGCGGTCTTTGGGCTCGGCAGCGCATATTTAGGCTCGGCAGCGCATAGAATGACGCTGCCGCGAAGCCTCTGGAGCCAACGCATGCGCGCTGTCACGTTTTCGTCTCTCGTTCTCGGTGCCGGCCTGCTGGCCGTACAGCTGCCCTCGATGGCTGCCGATGCCGAGGATTTCAATCCGCACAAATTTCCGTTTGCGGCGGGCGTCTACGACTGCGAACTGAACCGCAAGGTCGACGTTCGCGAAGTATCGTCCGACATGCGCTCGGCGGTGCTGCACTGGGCCAAGAAGGACTACACGCTGCGCGCGGTCAAGGCGCGCACCGGCGCGCTGCGCTACGAAGACGAGACTTCGGGGCTGGTATGGATCGTCATCGCCGGCAAGTCGATGCTGCTCGACATGCGCCAAGGCAGGCAACTCGCGAACGAGTGCATGGCCCGGCCGGCGCTTCGCGCGGGCGCCTGACGCCCGCTCTCGCTTCTTGCCGGCTGCCCCGCGCTACTGCGGTCCGGGTAGTGACGGGATACCAGGGGTGCTTGCCGGGGGCGGCACCCCTGGCACGGTAGCCGGCGGCGGCGCGACGCCAGGCGTGACAGCCGGTGCCGGACTGCCGGGCGCATGGGTCGGCGGTGGCACGACCGGGGTCGCCGGAGACGGCGGAATCGGCGCCACTCGCGCCGGTGCCTGCATTCCGGGCGGCGTGATCGGCGGCACCTGGGTCGCAGGCGGCGCGGGCATCGCAGGCACCTGGGTCGACGGCGGTTCGACCGGCGCCGGCACCAGCTCGCGGCGTTCGCGGTAGATTCCGCCCTCTTCGACGCTGCCGCGCACCGTGCCTTCGCCACGGATCCTTGCCTCGCAGGCCGGACGGTCGGCCGCCGGCAATCTTTCGCAGCGACGCAGCGCGTTGCCGAGATAGTCCTGCGACGGTTGGGCCAGCGCGCCGCGCTCGGCCTCGGCCCGGGCCGCCGCGGCTTCGCGCAGGCAGGTCTCGCGCTGCTGGTGGCTCAGCCCGCTCAGGCATAACGCGCGCTCGGCCTCGTAGCGTTGTTCGGGCGTGCCGGCGCCGGCCGCCGCGCTAGCCGCCGCGTGTAGCGTGGCTGGAACGAACACCAGGCCGGCCAGGGCCAGCAAGCCGCCGAGCCAGGAAGGTGCAAAGCTTCGTGCGAGTCGGGTTTGCGGCACCGAGGAAGAAAGACGAGAAGAGGTCATCGGTTCTGATCCCGGGAAGAGTGTGACGCCGGGCGGCCGATCGGCGACGGGCCCGGGCGCGCTGTCCGGCTGCAGGCCCGCAAGCCCCGTGCCCGCGGAGGACGCTTGCGCACTACCGGCGCGCGCCGCAGCCCATTAGACTGCCGCGTGAGTTCCAGGCAGAAGAAATCCAACGAGTATCCAAGAGACGGAGAGATCATGAAGCGAGTCCTGCGCCTGCCGGCGACGGTATTGACCCTGATGCTGGCGACCGCCTGCGCAACCGTTTCGCTCGACGAGGCAAGTTGCCCGAGCAACACCGAGGTCGATGAGCTCGTCAGCAGGTTCGTCGCCCTGCAGCCGGCGCCGAATCCATCGCCGGCGATGACCGCCGAGGGCGCCGCCTGCGGTCGCGACAAGTTCACGCAACGGCTCGGCCAGCATCTGGGGCCGGTGGTCGGCTACAAGGCGGGGCTGACGAACACGGCCGTGCAGAAGCGCTTCGACTATTTTGCGCCGGTGCGCGGCACGCTGTTCGAGAAGATGATCGTGTCCGACGGCGCCGTCGTGCCGGCGAAGTTCGGTGCGCGTCCGCTGTACGAGGCCGACCTCGTCGTCGTCGTGCGCAGCAGCGAGATCCACAATGCCCGCACGCCGCTCGAGGTGCTGCAGCAGATCACGGCGATCCGTCCGTTCATCGAACTGCCCGACCTCGTGCTCGAGGATCCGTCGAAGATCAACGGGCCGGCGCTGACCTTCGTCAACGTCGGGGCCCGCATGGGCGTGATCGGCGCGCCGATTACCGTGCGCGGGGCCGACCCGGCGCTGGCCGAGGCGCTGAAGACAATGAA
>CALLYQ010000351.1 GCA_937858875.1 uncultured Lautropia sp.
TATGGTTTCGCCGAAGACGAGATCGTGTTCCTGTTCCCGTCATCCGGTCACCAGCGCAAGGGGCTCGACCTGCTTGCGGATTTTTTCGGCCTCACCGCACTTCCGGTCACGCTGGCCGTCGCCGGGCGCCCGGTCGGCCGATGCCCACCGCGTGTGCGCGAACTCGGCTATGTGGCCGATATCGAGAACCTGTACCGGGCCGCCGACTTCAGCATCCTCGCCTCCGACTACGAACCCTTCGGGCTCGTGGGCGTGGAATCGGTGCTTTGCGGCACGCCGCTGGTCTTCGCCGACAACATCGCTTGCCTCGAAGTGATTGGCGAAGGAGCGGTTCACGCGTTTTCGCGGCGCGCCCCCGCCAGTCTGACTGCCGCGATCGAGCAAGCCGTCGACCGCTCGCGCTCCGGATCGGCGCGTCTGCCCGATCCGCTCGCGATGCTCGGCTATGACCCACGCCTCGAGCTGCACGCCGGGCGGCTGCGGGAGTTGTGCGAGCAGGCGTTCCTTTGAGGGTATTCGGCCGACGCGAACTGCGGCAGGCTAAGCTGAGGCAACCCGCTGCATTCGACACAGGAGCCTGCCGTGCTGCCCGCCGACGCTTGCCCGACCTGTCATCAGTCCCTGACCGTTCCCTTGGCCCGCGACGGGCGAACCTGCCCTGACTGCCTGCTTCGCGGATGGGACTGGCAGGGTTTCGAGCCTGAAGAGCCGGCGGCACGGACAACGGGCGTCTGGCGGCGCCTCGCCTCGCTCGGATCCACGCTCGGTCGACGGCAGCGCGCCCGGGCTTCGTAGTTTCGTCCAGGGCGTCCGACAGCCTGCTAGTCGCGCAAGCGCAGCGGCACGAGCCGGCGCAGCGCGCGCCCGGCCCTGTCGCGAAACGCCGCGCTGTGCAGACAGGCGCCGCCGGCCAGTCCGACCGCGCAGCCGAGCACCGTGTCGATGAAGCGGGCCTGCATGATCGCGGTCGGCGATCCCGAGCCGAGCGTCGCGGCTTCGGCGAGCAGGATCGTCAGCGGTGTGATGAAAATGGCCGCGAACGTGTAGTGGCCAGAGCCGGTCGCTGGGCCGGAACGCGACCAGGTGATGCAGTTCGGCCTTCAGCAACTGCCGGAGCCGCTCGAGCTTGCGCATCGATCGTTTCGAGGTGCACGGAAACCTTTACATTACCTCCGCCGCGGCCCGATTGCCGGTCTGTCCGGCGCGTCCGGCTCACCCGCCGGGCGCACCCTCGTTACCCGATCACCGGGCTGATCGCCGACGCCTGCGCGATGCGTGCGAACACACTCAGGCTCTGCGCGACGACCTGATCCATGTTGTAGTAGCGATAGGTGCCCAGGCGCCCGGTGAACGTGACGCCGGGCGTCCTCTCAGCCAGCGCTTCGTAGCGCCGGTACAGCTCCGCGTTCTCCGGGGCAGGAATCGGGTAGTAGGGATCGCCTGTATCGGTCGGATACTCGCGGGTGATGCTGGTGCGCGCGTGCGTCTGGCCGGTCAGGTGCTTGTATTCGGTGATGCGCGTATAGGGCACGTCCATCGACGGATAGTTGACCACGGCCACCGGCTGCAACCACTCCTGGTCGAGCGTGGCGTGCTCGAAGCGCAGCGAGCGGTAGGGCAGGCGGCCGTAGCAGGCGCCGAAGTACTCGTCGACCGGTCCCGTATGGATCAGGTGGCCGTAAGCGATCGAGTTCCGGACATCGACATGGTCGGTACCGGGCATGAAGCGGATGTTCGGATGATCGATCATCCGTTCGAACATCCGCGTGTAGCCGTGCAGCGGCATGCACTGGAACCGGTCCAGGAAATACCGATCGTCGGTGTCGGTGCGTGCAGGCACCCGCGAGGCCACCGACTTGTCGAGCTGCGCGGCGTCGCGCCCCCACTGCTTTCGCGTATAGCCCTCGAAGAACAGCCGGTAGAGTTCCTGGCCGACCTGGCTCACGACGACGTCGCGTGAACTGCGAATGTCGGCCAATGGCGTGGCACGCGAGGCCAGGAATGCTGCCGCCGCCTCGGTGTCGAGTCGAAGTCCGTACAGACGTTCGAGTGTCGTCAGGTTGATCGGAAAGGGCAGCAGTCGGTCACCGACCGCGGCGAGCACCCGGTGCTCGTAGGGCCGCCACTCGGTGAAGAGCGACAGGTAGTCGAGCACCTTCTGCGAATTGGTGTGGAAGATGTGCGGCCCGTACGGATGCACGAGGATGCCGGCTGCATCGAGGCGGTCGTAGGCGTTTCCACCGACATGCGTGCGCCGATCGACGATCAGTACGCTGCGGTCGAGCTGGCTGGCCAGCCTTTCCGCCAGCACGCAGCCGGCAAAGCCGGCGCCGACGATCAGATAGTCGAATGACGGCTTGCTGCCGACGAACGAGCGGGGCATCGGGCTTCTCTCCTGTTGTGCGCTTTCGGGCCTTGCTCGCACAGCAGAAGCGCCGTTCGGAGGCCTGCGCGTCGCCACGCAAGGGCCATGCCTGTACGTGCTCCACGGCTGAACGGCTGCTGGCGCGCTGGGCGCGCTGTTTGCTTACGCCTCGCTGACGCGTTGTCCACCTTGATTGCGAACCGGCCCGACTGTCGAAAGCGCCGAAATGGCCGGCCTTTTGCGAGGACTTATCGATGACCCCGCTGATCGTGTTCTCGCATCTGCGCTGGGATTTTGTCTACCAGCGACCGCAGCACCTGCTGTCGCGGCTGGCGCGCCGTCGGCCAGTCCTGTTCGTCGAAGAGCCGGTGCCGCGATCTCCGCGCAACTGGCTCGAGCAGCAAACGCCGGTCGAAGGCGTGCGCGTCCTGCGTCCGCACGTGACCGGTGCTGCCGATGGGTTCGCCGACGAGCATGTGCCGACACTGCGTCGGATGGTGTCGACGGTGCTGCGCGAACTGGCGATCGACGATTACCTTGTCTGGTTCTACACGCCGATGGCGCTGCCGCTGGCCGACGGGCTCGAACCGCGCGGCCTCATCTACGATTGCATGGACGAGCTGTCGGCGTTCCGGTTCGCACCGCCGCAACTCGTGCAGCGCGAAGCCCGGCTGCTGCGCGAGGCCGACCTGGTGCTGACCGGGGGGCCGAGCCTGTATGCCTCCAAGCGCGCGTTGCGGCCCGACGTGCATTGTTTTCCCAGCAGCGTCGACGCCCGGCATTTCGGCCAGCAGCTCCACGAGCATCCGAGCCAGTTCCCGTTGCCGCATCCGCGCCTGGGTTACTACGGTGTCATCGACGAACGGCTCGACCTCAAGCTGATCGCGGCGCTGGCCGACGCGCACGACGACTGGCAGGTCGTCATGATCGGGCCGGTCGTCAAGATCGATCCGGCCAGCCTGCCCCGGCGCGACAACCTTTACTGGCTCGGCAAGCGCGATTACGCCGAATTGCCGGCGCACCTGGTCGGTTGGGACGTCTGCCTGATGCCCTTCGCGCTCAACGAGGCGACCCGCTTCATCAGCCCGACCAAGACGCTCGAATACCTTGCGGCGGGCCGCCCCTGCGTCAGCACGCCGGTCCACGACGTCGTCGAGCTCTATTCCGGTGCCGTCTCGATCGCCGACGGCACTCGCAACTTCGTTCGCGCCTGCGAACAGATCCTGCGCTGGACCGGCGCGGATCGCGCCCGCTTCCGGCAGCGTGCTCAGGAAATCGTCGAGCATAGCTCCTGGGACCTGACCGTGGCGAGCATCGAGCGTCTGCTCGAGCGCTTCGACAAACCGGTCGAACTTGCGGTCGGTGCCGATATGGATCCCGATGTCGATCTGGAGTTCGACGCCGAAGTCGACGCCACAGTGGGCGCCGACGCGAGCGCCGGCACGGAAACAGCGGTTGCGCTGGCTGCTCCGCCCGTCGCGTCGAATTGAGCGGCCGGCCGGCGGGCGATGAGTTCGTGCGCGTCTATTGCGCCGCCTTCGAGCGACGCGACGGCTGGCGCCCTCACGAGAACCGGCACCCCAGCCGGGCGATCGAACCGATCGCCCGCGCAGGCGCCGGTCCTGCGATCGTTCTGGATCGGCGGCTTCGAGGGGGCCGACCATCTGGACCCTCAACTTCGCCCGCTGGACATGGCTCGAGCGAACGGCCATCTGGCGCGACTCGATGAGGATTACGCGCGCGCCGCAGAGCGCGGCATCCGGACCGTTCGCGAGAGCGTCGGCTGGCGCCTGAGCGAAACGGCGCCGCACTGCTTCGATGTCGAGCGCCCACTGCGAATGGCCCGCAGTGCACGGCGGCACGGTGTGCAGATCCTGTGGACGCTGATGCACTACGGCACACCCGCCGACGTCGACCTGCGCGACGACGCGATGATCGACCGCTTTGCCGCCTTCGCGGCCGAGCTCGCACGGGCGCTCGCCGACGAAACCGATGAGCCGCCGATCTACACGCTCATCAACGAAATCAACTTCCTGTCCTGGGCTGTCGCGCAAACCAGGCTGATCGGGCCGTATCGCGGCAGCGCCGACGATCTGCCGAGCAGCCGCGAGAGCGGCTACGAGATCAAGCGACGGCTCGTACGCGCGACGCTGGCCGCCACCAAGGCCGTTCGCCGTGTCGATCCGCGCGCGCATTTCATGCAGGTCGAGCCGCTCGTGCACGTGGTCGCGCCGGCAGGCCGAGACGATCTCGTGCCCCTGGCGGCCCAGGTGGCCGACTACCAGTGGCAAGCCTGGGATCTGCTGGCCGGGCGCGCCGAGCCCGAACTCGGCGGTTCGCCGGAAACGCTCGGCCTGCTGGGGATCAACCACTATCACAGCGGGCAGTGGGAAGTGGAGACCGAGCGCCGGTTGCAGTGGCACGAACGTGACCCACGCCGACGTGGCCTCGACGAGTTGCTCGAGCACGCGTGGCGGCGCTACGGCCGGCCGATGCTGCTTGCAGAAACCAGCCACGTCGGCGCCGGCAGGGCGCTGTGGTTGAGCGACGTCGCCAGCCAGATCGAGCGCGCCCGCGAACGCGGCGTTCCCGTCTGCGGCATCTGCCTTTATCCGCTGGTCGACCGGCCGGACTGGAACGACGCGGCGCGCTGGCACCACAGCGGCCTCTGGGACGTCGTGCCGCCGGACAGAGGCGACGGCACGATGCAACGCTTGCTGAACCGCCCTTATGCGCAGACGCTCGAGCGCTGGCAACGGCGCCTTCCGAACACGCAGCAGCGGCCGGCGTCGAGGCCGCTGCTGCTGGTCCTTTCGCAGTTTCGCTGGGACCTGGTGCTGCATCGAGTCCATCACCTGATGTCGCAGCTTTGCGCCGATCACCGGATCGTCTATGTCGAGGAACCGGTTTACGGGCCCGGCGAGCCCTGCTTCGTCCGGCGCTGCCCGATGCCTGGCGTCGAAGTGCTGCAGCCGCAAACGCCTTGTTCCGAAGCGGGTTTCGGCGGCTTGCAGGTACCGCTGCTCCGTGATCTGATTCGCGCGGAGCTGGGGCCGGCGACACTCGGGCAGGCGCGGGCCTGGTCGACCACGCCCACGGCCTCGCCGCTGCTCGCAGCACTGCAACTCCGTCCGTGGGTTCACGACTTCGCGGACGGGGGGTTCGAAACGCAACCGACCGTCGAACCCGAAACCGCGCCGACCTGCGAGCCCCGTCTGGTGCTCGCATCGGGACCTGCGCTGGCGCGCGTGCTCGGCGACGGCCGCAAGAACCTCGTGTACGTCCATCACGCCGTCGATCGCGAGCATTTCGCGCCGACTTCACTGCAGGCGCACGGCAGCGAGGCGCAAGAGGCGCTGCGCCTGCTCGGCGGCATCGAGGGGCCGCGCTTCGTCTACACCGGAACGATCGACGATCGGCTCGACCTGGCTCTGCTTGCGCACCTGACCGAAGCCCGGCCCGACTGGCAGATCGTTCTCGTCGGCCCGATGCGCTTGTCCGCCGGCCGACCGCTGCCGGCCTCGCTCACGCTGCACTGGCTCGGATCGCAACCGTACTCGTTGCTGCCCTGCCTGCTCGGTGCCTGCGAAGTGGCGCTGCTGCCGTACGCATGCGGGCCTGGCACAGCGACGACCCATCCGCCGCAATTGCTCGAATACCTGGCCGCCGCGAAGCCGGTCGTCTGTACGCCGCTGCCCGACGTCGTGGAGCTGTACGCAGGGGTCGTCGAAATCGCCGCGGATTCCGGCAGCTTCGTGCAGGCCTGCGAGCGGGCGCTCGCTCGAGCCGATGCGCAGGACCCCGGGCGCGCCGCGCGCGTCGACGCGCTGCTGACCCGCTGCTCCTGGGCTGCGGCGGCCGACCAGGTGCGGACCGCAATGCTCGAGGCCGAACAGGCGGCCGGTTCGCCGGCGGCCCTGCTGGAGTGTCACCAATGATCATCGACGCGCATCTGCACTGCACCGGCCGCGAGACGACCGACGGAGTCCTGCGAGCGCTCGACCACGCGGGCATCGACAAGGCCGTGTTGCTGGCGCCGTTCCTCGACAACGGCTATTCGCTCGACGACCCGCCCTCCCTGCAACGCGGCAACGAGCATCTGGCAAGGCTGATTCGCGGCCATACGGATCGACTGATCGGCTTCGCGGTCGTCGATCCGCGCGATCGCGGCGCGCCCGACGAACTCTCTCGGGCAATCGAGACACTGGGCCTGCACGGTGCGAAGATGGTGCCGACCGGATGGCGCGCCAGCGACGAGCGCGTGCAGCCGGTATTCGCGCGGGCGGCTGCATTGAGCCTGCCGCTGCTGTTTCACAGCGGCATCTTCATCGACGGGCGATCCGGCCGCTTCTGCCGCCCCTGCGAATTCGAAGTGCTGCGCAATCACCCCGGGGTTCGCGTTGCGCTCGCGCACCTGGGCTGGCCATGGACCGACGAAGCCATCGCCGTCGGGCTCATCGATCGGATCCACGGCGTGCCGCCCGCCGACGCCGTTTTCCGCTTCGACATCTCGTTCGGCCCGCCGCCGCCGTACCGGCTCGAAGTTCTGCGCCGCGCCCTCGAGGTGCTGGGCCCGGAATCGCTTCAATTCGGCAGCGACTGCTTTTTGCCCTGCAGCGGCGAAGAGATCGCCGGGCGTCGCGGCTGGGTCGTCGAGCTGATGGACCAGCTGGAACTCGACGAGCCAACGAGGCAGCAGGTGTTCGGCGGCACGGCCGCCGCCTGGTTGCGACAGCCGGCGTCACCGTCCGCTGATGGCGCAGCCATCGAGGTTCATGCCTCGACCTCGACCTCGCGCTCGCCGTCGAGCTCGCGATCGGCCCTCTCGACTTCGGCCGATCGCGACGCCCGAAGCCCCGTCGGCCAGAGCAGCGCGACGGCGAGACCCCGCCGCGGCTGGTTGAGTGCGCCGGGCCGCATCGGCAGATTCTGTTGCTGACTTCGATGAATTCGTCGCCAACCATGCTGTCATCGCACACCCATCGTGTCCGCCTGCTCGAGGTCATGGGCAACGCGATCGTCGGCGGAATGGAGACCAGCGTCCTGCGCCTGATCGAACGCCTGACGCGCGAGCGATTCGAGATCAGCGTCCTGGCGCCTTTCGAGAGCCGGTGCACCGAAGCGCTGCATGCGCTGGGAGTCGACGTGGTCATCGTCCCGATGCCCGAGGACACCGTCTGGTCGTCGGTGCAGCAGGCCAGCGCCCTGGTGCGGGCCGGCCGGATCGACGTGTTGCACGCGCACCTGGGGAACGCCCACATTCTTGCCGGGCTGACGGGGCGCCTGACCGACCGGCCGGTGCTCGCCACCGTGCATGGCCGGCAGATGGACCCGCTCGAACTCGAAGCGCATCGTGCCTTCGGTACGCATGTTCACGCGGTCTGCCGTCACAGCCACCTGCATGCGCTCGGCATGGGCATCGCACCGTCGCATCTGCATTGCATCCCGAACGGCGTCGACACCGAGTTGTTCCGGCCGCAACCGAACATGCCGTCGGAAAGCCTGCGAACCGGCCTGGGCATTGGAGAAGGCGTGCCGCTCGCCGGTTTCGTCGGCAGGCTGTCGCCCGAGAAGGGGCCCGAATTGTTCGTGCGTTGCGCGCAGCGCGTGCTCGACAGGCAGCCGCAGGCGCACTTCGTGATGATCGGTGACGGCCCGCAGCGCGCATCGGTCGAGGACCGCATCGAACGCCTGGGCTTGCGTGGCCGCGTGCATCTGGCCGGGATGCAGGCCGCGATGCCGACGCTCTATCCGCAGCTCGACCTGCTCGTCTGCAGTTCGCTGTCCGAGGCGATGCCGTTGGCGGTGATGGAGGCGATGGCCTGCGGCCTGCCGGTGGTAGCCACCGCCGTCGGTGGCGTGCCGGAGCTCGTCGTCGAAGACCTGACCGGCTCGCTGGTCGGGCACGGCGACGTGGACGGCCTTGCATACGAGGTTGCCGCCTTGCTGGCCGATCCGGCGAGGCGGCGCGAGATGGGCCGGCAAGGGCGGCAGAGGATCGAGCAGAGGTTTGCGCTCGCTCGCAGCGTCAGCGGGATTGCCGCTTTGCTGCAGCGGCTGGCGCGGCGCGAGGGAGCGTCCGCAGAGGTCCGCGTACCGGCGTCGGCGGCGAAGGCGGCTGACAAGGTGATGCAGCCGGTGCGGGTCGGACGGGCGAGGGGAGACGGGAACGGCAAGGCGGCTGGCGTCGCGGCGGATGCAGGCGGATCGGCAGCTGTCGCTTCGGCTGTCGTGGCACAGCCCCCTGCGGGCGACAGGCGCTGAAAACCGGCAGCGTCAGGATTGAACCGAGGGGGCGATGGATTCCGGGCCGTCGCCTGACGGCGCGTGCACGGCGCTCGCGTGAGCAGATCTGGTCGGGGTGAGAGGATTCGAACCTCCGGCCTCTACGTCCCGAACGTAGCGCTCTACCAGGCTAAGCTACACCCCGAAGGAGATACGCCGACCGGTCTGCATGGGCTGCCGGTGTCGGGATGGCTGGCCCTGCCGCAGGATCGGAAACCGGCCCTGCGGGCCGATTCAGCGATCTCGCGCGATCGAGTAAGTCGGCAAGTATAGCAGCGCTTCGCGACAGGCGGAAGCTGCGGGGGAGCCGGAAGGCGTGGCCAGCAGCACATCGAGTGCGCGGCGCGCGGCCTCGGCTTCACTGGTCGCGCGCTCGCGTGCGTAATCGAGCGCGCCGGTACGGTCGATCGCGGCCATCACGCCCTCGAAGGCGTCGGTATGGCCCTGCTCGATGGCCGTGCGCACCAGCATGCGCTCGTCGGGGTTGCCGCGGGCCATCACGTGGATCAGCGGCAATGTGGGTTTGCCTTCGCGCAGGTCGTCGCCGACGGTCTTGCCGATGTCGGCGGTCACGCCGGAGTAGTCGAGCACGTCGTCGATGAGCTGGAAGGCGGTGCCGAGCCGGCGCCCGAACTCGGCGGCGGCCTGTGTCGCCGCCGCACCGGCGCCGGACAGCATCGCCGCGATTTCGGCGGCCGCCTCGAACAGCCGGGCCGTCTTGTAGCGGATCACCTGCAGGTAGCGCTCTTCGTCGGTGTCGGGGTCGTTGCAATTGATCAGTTGCAGGACCTCGCCCTCGGCGATCGTGTTGGTCGCGTCGGCCATCACGCGCATGATGCGCATGTCGTCGACCTCGACCATCATCTGGAACGCGCGCGTGTACAGGAAGTCGCCGACCAGGACCGAAGCGGCATTGCCGAAGGCCGCGTTGGCGGTGGGGCGTCCGCGGCGCAGCGCCGATTCATCGACGACGTCGTCGTGCAGCAGCGTGGCCGTGTGGATGAACTCGATCGCCGCTGCCATCAGCCACTGCCTGTCCGGCGACGGGCAGTCGAGCGCGCGCCCGATCAGCAGTAGCAGCACCGGTCGCAGCCGCTTGCCGCCCGCGCCGACGATGTATTCGGCAACGGTATTGATCAGGGCGACATCCGAACGCAGGCGTTCGCCGATCACACGATCGGTCTCGGCGAGATCGGGGGCGACGGCGGGGAAGAGTTCGGCTGGTTTCATCGGCTGGCCGGGAGGCGCGTCGAGTATATACGCTCGGGAGAAAGCCTTTGACCTGAGCTGGGGCTTGAAGGATAATGTAGGGTTTTCGGTTCCCGGCTGTCGTTCTTTCCCGGCGCGTTCGCGCCCGGGTGATCAGCGGACCCGGCTCCCGGTTCGGGTCGGGCCCTGGCGGGCGGGCGTTCTTTTCAGAGCCAAGAGGTTCCCATGTACGCGGTCATAAAAACCGGCGGCAAGCAATACAAGGTCGCTGCCGGCGAAAAACTCAAAGTAGAACAGATACCGGCGGACATCGGGGCTGAAATCACGATCGACCAGGTGTTGGCGGTCGGCGCTGGCGACCAGCTCTCGGTCGGCACGCCGCTGGTGGCAGGGGCGACGGTTTCGGCAACGGTGCTTTCCCAGGGCCGGCATGACAAGATCCGCATCTTCAAGATGCGTCGGCGCAAGCACTATCGCAAGCAGCAGGGCCACCGCCAGAACTTCACCGAGCTGTTCATCAGCGGCATCACGTCGGCCGACGGCTCGGTCACGGCCGAGGTGCCGGCGATCGTGCGCCCGGAGCAAGACGATCTCGCAAAGATCGAAGGCGTCGGTCCGAAGATCGCGCAGCTTCTGCGGCGCGACGGCATCACGAGCTTCGCTCAGCTGGCCGCGACGCCTGTCGCGCACCTGCAGCGGGTGCTGAAGGCCGGCGGTTCGCGCTTCGTGCAGCACGATCCGACAACCTGGCCGGAGCAGGCGGCATTGGCTGCGGCCGGCGACTGGGAAGCGTTCGACAAGCTGACCGGCGAACTCGTCGGCGGCCGGCGCAAGTAATCCATCCGGAATTCGCTGGCGCGCGGGGGGCCTGTCGGGCCGCCCGCAACGCAGCAAGGAGTGACAAGGCATGGCACAGAAAAAGGGTGGCGGCTCGACCCGTAATGGCCGCGATTCGCAGCCGAAGATGCTCGGCGTCAAGGCCTATGGTGGCCAGACGGTCCCGGCGGGCTCGATCATCGTGCGCCAGCGCGGCACCCGCTTCCATGCCGGCGAGAACGT
>CALLYQ010000352.1 GCA_937858875.1 uncultured Lautropia sp.
GCGCCTGTTCAGCGCCATGACGGTCGAAGAGAATCTGATCATGGGCGCCTACCTGCGAAAGGTCGACCGGCAGGCGTTGCGCCGCGATCTCGACCGGATCTACACGATCTTTCCCAAGCTCGAGGAGCGGCGCAGCCAGGCGGCCGGAACGATGTCGGGCGGCGAGCAGCAGATGTGCGCAATCGGCCGGGGGCTGATGAGCGCGCCCCGGCTGCTGATGATCGACGAACTGTCGCTCGGGCTGTCGCCGCTGCTCGTCGAGCAGCTGATCGAGGCACTGGTGGCGCTGAACCGCGAGGAGGGCTTGACGATCCTCGTCGTGGAGCAGGACGTCGTCACCGCGCTGGAGCTCTCGCACTCGGCTTACGTGATGGACACGGGCCGCGTGGTCCAGCACGGGCCGAGCCGGGAGCTGTTGAAGGATCCGAGCGTGCGCCGCGCGTACCTGGGCGCACTGGCCGAGTAATCAACCAAGCAAGGAGAACCGTTCCGTGTCGACCCGAGTCTCAACCGACGGCAGCTATCGCTACATTCCGGCGGTGTCCCAATACTCCGGCGGCGTTGCCGCCGAGCCTGGCTTTCGCATCGAGCGGGTCCGCTTCTCGAAAGTCGTTCCGCTGCGCGAGGGCTTCGAGGGGATCGAGAAGCACCTGGCCTCGATCGGCCGGCCGAACACTGCCTTCTGCGCCTGCGAGCTGCGCTCGCCCGAGCCCTTCACCGAGCAAGGATTTCGCGATTTCAACGCGGTCTACATCGTCACGCTTCGGCAGTGGGGGCTGATGGACGGGGATACGAACCCGGTCGGGCGCAGCAACGTCTGCCCCGAGCTCGACCCGCCGGCAGAACCCGGCTTTCACGCCTTCAGCTATACAGTGCCCGATGAAGGTGCGGAGGGCTCGTTCGTCGTTGCAGGAGGTGCCGAGGCGGTCGAAGGCAAGGGTGACTATCGGGACAGCATCGTTGCGTACGGCGACGTTTCAGCCGATGGGCTCAGGAAGAAAGCACGGTTCGTGCTCGACGAGATGGAGAACCGGATGCGGGCGCTGGGCTTCGACTGGTCCGTCGCCACTGCGACGCAGGTCTACACGGTGCACGACATTCACCCGTTCATCGGAGACGAACTCGTGCGCCGCGGGGCGATGCGCAGCGGGGTGACCTGGCATTTCAATCGGCCGCCGGTCAAGGATCTGGAGTACGAGATGGATTGCCGGGGGGTTTCGGTGGAGCGGGTGATCGCCGTTTGAGCGAGGGGTAACTCCTGGCGGACGGGCAGATCGCCCAAGGAGCTACAGCAGCGCTGGCGAATACGTTCGCGAGCTGATTCGCGCTGATGAAAAACGCAAGGCCCAAGGAGGAACTGGAAGCCAAGCTGCTCGAAGGGCTGGACAGCGCCGACGTTGAACTGACGCCGGACGACTGGCGAGCGATCCGCATGGAGGCATTGGCGAGGCTGGGCGTCAGAAGCGAGTCTCGCTGATGACGCACGTCTCGCACTCCGGCGCAAGGTCCGCTCCGTTTGGCCAGACAACGGTGCGCAACTCAGGATCGAAACGCGCCTGGCTAAACAGCTCGACGTCACGCAACTGCTCGAACACCTCGCCGTCGAGCGCGTCCGAAAGATCGATGTCCCTAGCCATGCCGTCGGAGAAGACGACGCGAAGCAGGCTCCGGAGCTTCCTCAATTGCTGCAAGAGCACTTGCAGGCGTTGGTCGATACCAAATTGGTGTGGGAACGTTCCAAACCTCTGACTGGTCCCGAGCCGAAGTCGAAGCCATCGTCGACGACTACCTGCACATGCTGACGCAGGAGTTGAGCGGCCAGCAGTACAACAAGACCGCGCATCGCAAGGCGCTGTCCTTACGACTGAACGGCCGCAGCGATGGCTCGATCGAGTTCAAGCACGCGAATATCAGTGCGGTGCTGATCGACCTCGGATGTCCGTACATCGTCGGCTACAAGCCGCGTAGCAACGTGCAGTCGCTGCTCTACGAGGTCGTCGAGGATCGGATAGCTAACAACCCGCTGTTCGACCAGGCTGCTCGCAGCGCGGTCGAGCAGCCAGCCGTGGCGCCGCTGCATGCCGACTTCGAGTCTGTGCTGGTCGATGCGCCGGTCATGTCTGCGCGTGCTGAGCAGGAAAGGGCGGCTTACCGCCCCCGCTTTCGCGTCGTTCGCGACTATCTCGAGCGCGAGGCACGCAATCGGTCACTTGGCGAGGCGGGCGAGGGCTTCGTCGTTGCCTGCGAGCGCGACCGGCTCTGGAAGCTCGGCTGCGCAAGGCTGAGCGATCGCGTCGAGCATGTCGCAGCGACTCGCGGCGATGGCCTGGGTTTCGATGTGCTGTCTTTCGAGGCCGACGGGCGCGAGCGCTTCATCGAGGTCAAGACCACTGCGTTTGGCAAGCAGATGCCGTTCTACATCACGCGCAACGAGGTCGAGTTCTCGAAGGTCTATGCGCCGCAGTTCCGGCTCTATCGGCTATTCGAGTTTCGAAGGGCGCCGCGAATGTTCGCGCTCGAGGGGTCGGTCTCCGAGCGGTGCCTGCTGGATCCAGTGACCTATCTGGTCCGAGTTTGATCCCGCAGTTCACGCAAATCGGCCGCCATTACTCACCCTTGGTGGCCACTGTGAGCAACTCGGCCTGTTCCTTTTCGGAGCGGCTCAGACACGAACAGCTTCCCTCTCGATAAACGGTCGAAGTTCGGGGCGCAGGGCCTTATCGGTCACGAGGTCGACCGGGCGACCGAGGAGATCTTCCAGGAAGAACTGGACGCCGAAGTAGCGGTCGGACGTCGCGGGGCCATCGAAGGATACGAGGATGTCCACGTCGCTGTCCTGCCGAGCTGTGCCACGAGAAATCGAGCCGAACAGCGCGAGATCGGTTACGCCGAAACGTTCCATCAAGAGCGGCTTGCTACGCGCGAGCGACGCCAGTACCTGATCACGGTTCATTGCGGATTCTTTCCGATCGAAAGCTCCATTCTCTCATTCCAGCTGACAAATCTGCCAGTCGATGTCGTGCGAGTTGCTTCAAATCAGGTGCCGCTATGGGTGATTACGGCCCCGATGCGCGTGTGCGTGTGCTCGAGTTCGGCGCGCTGCGCGTTTTGGATCGATCCGACCATGCCGCCGGTCACGACCAGTGCACGGCGCGCGGACTGGGCCCGGCCCGCGCCCGAGCTGAGCAGGTTTCGATGACGGCGCCAATCTCCGTGCCGCCGGCCGTCATCCGCAGGCCTGCCCGCAACTGTGCGTGGGTGATCTAGGCGATCTCGGTCGAGAAACTGTACACGGTTCCCTACGACGTCGCTCGACAGTTACGCAGCCTCGACGAAATGCCCACGTCGGGCATTCGCGATGCCCCTCGTACCCGCTATTCCGCCACCACGGTAAAGTGAACCTCCCCTTCGTAGTTGTCGTCCCAGGTTCCCGACCAGTCGCGCAGTCCGAAGATCGCGTCGACGTTCACGCGCTGCGGGGCGAGCGGGTCGATCCGCGCTTCCAGCCGGACTTCGAGGTTGCCCAGATGGTGGTCGTCGCGCGGCGAGAAGCCGACGTCGAAGCCGCGCAGGATCGCCGTGGCCTGCGTGACCGGCGTGGCGAAGACCACTTCCGAGCTCAGCGAGCGCGGGCCGTCGCCGCGATGGCGGTTGAACGAGATCGTGCCGTTGCCGATTTGCATGGTTATTCCTCCGGGCAGGCGCCGTCGGGGCCGGACGGCCGGCGTGGCGACAGCCGTTGCTTCTGGTCGCCGACGAGGACGAGGGTGCGGCCGTCGCGTGTCCGCTCGACGAGCCAGGTGCTGCTGGCTGCGCCGTGCTTCGGCGAGACGGCGGTGATCGTGTGCTGCCCGGCCGGCAGGCGCGCCGGGGCGAAGCTGCGGCCGCGGCCGATTT
>CALLYQ010000353.1 GCA_937858875.1 uncultured Lautropia sp.
ACGAATAGTGGTAGTAGCCGCCGCCGTTGGCACAGGAGCCCATGGAGATGACCCAGCGCGGCTCCGACATCTGGTCGTAGACCTTGCGCAGCGCCGGCGCCATCTTGTTGCACAGCGTGCCGGCGACGATCATGACGTCGGACTGGCGCGGCGTGGGGCGGTAGAACGTGCCGAAACGGTCGAGGTCGTAGCGTGCCGCGCTGGCATGCATCATCTCGACCGCGCAACAGGCCAGCCCGAAC
Source organism: uncultured Lautropia sp. (assembly GCA_937858875.1). Taxonomy (GTDB): domain Bacteria; phylum Pseudomonadota; class Gammaproteobacteria; order Burkholderiales; family Burkholderiaceae_E; genus Zeimonas. The sequence continues at coordinate 243 of CALLYQ010000353.1, forward strand.
GTGACCGGCCACAGCGAACCGGTACGCGACCAGTTGATCAGCTTGTCGAGCTGGGTCGTGACGAACCCCTGATTCAGTACACCTTCGATGCTCATCGTTGTGCTCCGCGCACCCAGGCACCCGCCTGGACGCTCATTCCCAGTTCAGCGCGCCCTTCGACCATTCGTATATGAACCCGACGACGAGGATCGTGAGGAAGATCATCATCGAGACGAAGCCGAAGAAGCCGATCGAGTCGAGCGAGACCGCCCACGGGAACAGGAATGCGATCTCGAGGTCGAACAGGATGAAGAGGATCGCGACGAGGTAGTAGCGGACGTCGAACTTCATCCGCGCATCTTCGAAGGCCTCGAAGCCGCACTCGTAGGGCGACAGTTTCTCGGGGTCGGGACGGTGCGGACCGAGCAGCCTGCCGATCAGCAGCGGCCCGACGCCGATGCCCAGGCCCACGAGAATGAACAGCAGGACGGGAAGGTAGTTTTCCAGATTCACGCCGCGCTTTCCCCTTGGTGTCGTCCGTTAGCCTTCTGACCGGCCGAGTCCGGAACGAACCATGCTGCGGCGGCTCGGCCCGGATCAGAAAAAAATCCGCTCGGGCCAGACCCCGGCGGACTTCTTCCGCTCGACCTCCTCACGCGCCGCCCTGTCGCGGGCGGATTCTCTGCACCCGTTGACGGGTGTCCCTGACGTTCTCGAATTCGCTGGTGCCGACGGCGAGACTCGAACTCGCACAGCTTTCGCCACTACCCCCTCAAGATAGCGTGTCTACCAATTTCACCACGTCGGCATGGCTGGAACAACACTCGAAACGCCTGGCTCGATCGGCTGAGGAGGCCGGTCATTGCGTTTCGCACAGCCAGAGATTCTACTATACGTTGCGCCTTACTTCGGCACGTCGTCGACCGGCGCAGGGGCCGGCACGGTGCCCGGCGCCTGGCCGGCGCCCGGCTGCCCGGTGGCCGGCTGCCCGGCCCCGCCGCTGGCCGGCGGAATGTCCGAGGGCTGCGCCGGAAGCATCGGAGGCGCCGGCTGCGTCGGGACGTCCTGCATGATGCTGCCGGGGGCTTCCGGGCGCTGGTTCGCCAGCATGGCCAGCGCAAGCGTGCAGACGAAGAACACGGTGGCCAGCAGGCCGGTCGTGCGGCTCAGGAAGTTCGCCGAGCCGGTCGCGCCGAACAGGCTGCCCGACGAACCGGACCCGAAGGCGGCCCCCATGTCGGCGCCCTTCCCGTGCTGCATCAGCACGAGGACGATGACGCCGAGCGCGCTGAGGACCTGAGCGATCATCAGCAGGTTGTTCAACAGATGCATCCAGGTACTCCAGTCGAAATGCGGGGCGTGCGCGCTCAGGCAACCGCTGCGGCGCGGCAGATGTTCAGGAAATCCTCGGCCACCAGCGAGGCGCCGCCGATCAGGCCGCCGTCGACATCGGGCATCTCGAACAGGCTCACCGCATTGGACGGCTTGACGCTGCCGCCGTAGACGATGCGCACCTGCGCAGCGGCGCCGACGCCGGCTTCGACCAGCCGAGCTCGGATGAACGCATGCGCCTGCTGGGCCATCTCGGGCGAAGCGGTGCGACCGGTACCGATCGCCCAAACCGGTTCGTAGGCCACGACGACGCGGGCGGCATCGGCGTCGCGCAGCGCCGGTGCGATGGCCGCGACCTGGCGCGCCAGCACGGCCTCGGTGCGCCCGCCTTCGCGCTCGTCAAGCGATTCGCCGACGCAGGCGATCACGCCCAGCCCGCCGCCGACGCACATCTCGACCTTGCGGGCAATCGTTTCGTCGGTCTCGCCGAGCAGCGCGCGCCGTTCGGAGTGCCCGACGATCGTCCAGCGGCAACCGAGATCGACGAGCATCGAGACCGAGACCTCGCCGGTCAGCGCACCGTTCGGCGCATCGGCGACGTTCTGCGCGCCCCATGCGATGCCCGTGTCGTTGAGCCAGGCACCCGCCTGGCCCAGGTACGGATACGGCGGGCAGATCGCGACTTCGACCTGCGCGATCGACGCGCGCTCGAGCGCCGAGCGCAGCGCAGTGAACAGGTGTTCGTTGGTGACGATATCGCCGTTCATCTTCCAGTTGCCGGCGACGAACGGATTGCGAGTCGTCATCTTCCTTCCAGGACCGAGTGAGAAAAACGGTCGAGTTTACATCATCGACCGCCGTCACGCTCGTCGCTGGAGCCCCCGGAAGCACTCGCGCCGCCGGACGGCGGGCCGGTGCCGCCGCCTTGCCAAGGGGCCGCCGTGCCGTGGCGCCTTCGCCAGAACCACAGCACGTAGCCGGACAGCCCGTAGGCCAGGAACAGCGTGAACAGCACGACCGGCGGGTCAGAGGATACGAGCACGAACAGCAGCACGACGCCGAGCGCGAAGACGAAGGGCACGCTGCGCCGCAGGTTGATGTCCTTGAAGCTGTAGAAAGGCACGTTCGACACCATCGTGATGCCGGCGTAAATCGTGAGCACGAAGGCGAACCAGGCGAGATCGGGGCCGGTGGCCGTGATCCAGCGCGTGGCGCGCAAGTCTGTCGCGATCCAGACCAGACCGGCGATCAGCGCAGCCGCGGCCGGGCTCGGCAGCCCCTGGAAGAAGCGCTTGTCGACGACGCCCAGGTTGGTATTGAAACGTGCGAGCCGCAACGCGGCGCCGGCCACGTAGATGAACGCGGCCAGCCAGCCCCATTTGCCGAGCCCGCGCAGCGACCATTCGTAGATGACCAGTGCCGGCGCGGCCCCGAAGGACACCATGTCGGACATGCTGTCGTACTGCTCGCCGAACGCGCTTTGCGTGTTCGTCATCCGCGCGACGCGGCCGTCGAGGCTGTCGAGCACCATCGCGACGAAGATCGCGATCGCGGCCGCCTCGTAGCGGTCGTTCATCGCCTGGACGATCGCGTAGAAGCCTGCGAACAGGTTCGCCGTGGTGAATGCGTTGGGCAGCAGGTAGATGCGGCGCGAGCGCTGCGGCGCGAGACCGGCGGGCGGTTCGGCCGTCCCGGCGAGCTCGTCGTGCCCGCCGAGCGGGTAGCGCGATTCGATGGCGTCGCGCTCGCTGCGCGGGTCCTCATTCATTGGCGGGCTCCAGCGCGCGGTCGTCGGCGGGTCGCCTGGCGCTCGGGTCGGTGCGAGCGAGCTCGGCCAGCACGGTGACCGTGGCGTGGACCTTCTCGCCGACCGCGACACGCGGACGGGCATCGCGCGGCAGGGAGACGTCGACCCGCGAGCCGAACCTGATGAAACCGAAGCGCTGGCCGCGCGTCAGCGTATCGCCGACCTGCACGTATGAAAGGATGCGCCGCGCGACGAGGCCGGCCACCTGGACGCAGGTGACCAGCGTGCCGTCGTCGGTGCGGATCTGAAGCGCGTTGCGCTCGTTGCCCTCGGAGGCCTTGTCGAGGTCGGCATTGAAGAACTTGCCGGCGACGTATTGCAGCGCCTCGATGCGGCCATCGACCGGCGAACGATTCGAATGAACGTTGAACACGTTCATGAAGACCGAAATCTTCAGTGCCGGCCGCTGCGCCCAGGGATCGGTGGCCGGCCCGACGACGATGACCCGGCCGTCGGCCGGTGCCAGGACCAGCCCTTCGCCCCGCGGGACCTCGCGCGGCGGATCCCGGAAGAACTGCAGTACGAAAAGTGCGATCAGCCAGAACGGCAGCGACCACCAGAAACCGCCGAAGACGGTGACCAGCAGTGCGGCGGCGATGGCGATCGCGATGAAGGGCCAGCCTTCGCGGGCGATGATGGGATGCGGATAACGGGACATGGAGCCGATCGTGTTGGGCGGCTCCAAGTATAGAGAAGGGGAGCCGGCAGCGGCGACGAACCCCGCCGCCTATTGCGGATCAACCCTTCCCCCTTCCCCTCCCTCAATCAGTTCTTCGTCTTGTCGACCAGCTTGTTCGCCTTGATCCAGGGCATCATCGCGCGCAGCTTCTCGCCGACGACCTCGATCTCGTGCTCGCCCATGTTCCGGCGGCGCGACAGCAGCGTGGGCGCACCGGCGCGGTTCTCGAGGATGAACTGCTTCGCGTACTCGCCGTCCTGGATGTCGCGCAGGACCTCGCGCATCACCTTCTTGGACTCTTCGTTGATGATCCGCGGGCCGGTCACGTACTCGCCGAACTCGGCATTGTTCGAGATCGAGTAGTTCATGTTCGCGATGCCGCCCTCGTAGATCAGGTCGACGATCAGCTTGAGCTCGTGCAGGCACTCGAAGTAGGCCATCTCGGGTGCGTAGCCGGCCTCGACCAGCGTCTCGAAGCCGGCCTTGATCAGCTCGACGGTGCCGCCGCACAGCACGGCCTGCTCGCCGAACAGGTCGGTTTCGGTCTCTTCGCGG
>CALLYQ010000354.1 GCA_937858875.1 uncultured Lautropia sp.
TCAGCACGCCCCGCCCCGACACGGCCAGTCCCGCCGCCGATCCCGCCGATCGACGAGAGCGAACTCGACATTGCGCCGGATAACGACGAACGAAGGGATGCGCCGCAGGAAGAGCCGGCCGATCGGAGCAGGCCCGACGACCCGAGGGATTGAGACACGCCCTGGCGTGTCTTTCGGCCACGGCCGATTCGTTCACAGACTCTGACCCGGGCGCGTCGACGCGGATCGGCCTCGTTTCAAGCCGGTACCGCAGCAACCGCGCCGGATTCCGCCCCGACGGCCAGCCCGAGCCGCTCGCGCGCCTGCCGGTATTCGGTGCGCAGCCGCTCGACGAGTTCCGCCACGGCGACCACCTGCTTGACGCTGCCGACGCCCTGGCCGGCACCCCAGACGTCCTTCCACGGCTTCACGCGCTTCGGTCCGAAATCCATCTTCGATGCGTCGGAGGTCGCCAGGGCGTCGGGATCGAGGCCGGCGTTGACGATGCTCTGGCGCAGATAGTTGCCGTGCACGCCGGTGAACAGGTTCGAATAGACGATGTCCTCGGCGAAGCTGTCGACGATCATCTGCTTGTAGGCCGGCGCGGCATTGGCTTCGTGCGTGGCGATGAAGACCGAGCCCATGTAGGCCAGATCGGCGCCGGCCGCCTGCGCGGCGAGGATCGCATTGCCGTGCGCGATTGCGCCCGACAGCAGCAGCGGGCCGTCGAACCACTCGCGGATTTCCTGCAGCAACGGGAACGGTGACAGCCGGCCCGCGTGGCCGCCCGCGCCCGCGGCTACGGCGATCAGGCCGTCGGCGCCCTTCGCGATCGCCTTCCTCGCGAACCTGTCGTCGATGACATCGTGCAGGACGATGCCGCCGTACGAATGAATGGCTTCGTTGACTTCTTCGCGCGCACCGAGCGAAGTGATCACGATCGGCACCTTGTATTTCACGCACAGGGTCAGGTCGTGCTCGAGCCGCGAATTCGAGCGATGGACGATCTGGTTGACAGCGAACGGCGCCGCCGGCTGCTCCGGGTGCGCGGCGTCGTGCGCGGCGAGCTCGCTCGTGATGCGTTCGAGCCACTCGTCGAGCACCGGCTCGGGCCGGGCGTTGAGCGCCGGAAACGAGCCGACGATGCCGGCCTTGCACTGGGCGATGACGGTCTCGGGGTTCGAGATGATGAACAGCGGCGAACCGACGACGGGCAGGCGCAGCCGGTCCTTCAACAGCGGTGGCAGTGACATCGTGGAGCCTGTCAGCGTGTATTGAGCCCGAGCGCCTCGAGAATGTTCTTTTCCCGCGCCATCGTTTCCCGAGCGAAACGTGTGTACTGCTCCGGGTCCATGTACATCGGCTCCATGTCGTACACCGCGAGCGCTTCGGCGAAGTTCGGCATCTGCATTGCCTGGCGGAACGCGTCGTGCAGCTTGCCGATGATCGCCGGGTCGGTGCCCGCGCGCACGCCGATCCCCCAGGGCGAGGTCTGGACGAGGTCGATGCCCTTTTCCTTCAGCGTGGGCACGTCGGGGAAGCGCGACATCCGCTTGTCGCCCCAGACCACGATCAGTCGCAGCTTTCCGCTCTCGACATGCGGTGCCCAGGCCGAGGTCTCGGCGGCCGACTGGACCTGGCCGCTGAGCACGGCCAGCATCGACTCGCCGCTGCCCTTGTACGGGACGTGGTTCAGCTCGATGCCGGCCGCGCGCGAGATCTGCTCCATTGTCAGATGGTTCGTTGTGACGGGGCCGGGCGATGCATAGGTCAGTTCGCCGGGATGCGCTTTCGCGTACGCGACATAGTCTTCCCAGGTCTTGATCGGTGAATCGGTCGGCACGACGATGCCGAACGAATAGCCGGTGAGCCCGACCACGTAGTCGATGTCGTCGATCGGGCTCCATTTGATCTCGGTGCGGAACGGCAGCCGGAAGACGCCGAGCGCGATGATGCCGAGCGTGTAACCGTCGGCAGGGGCCGATTGCAGACCGTAGGCGGGCATGACGCCACCGGCGCCGACCCGGTTCTCGACGACGATCGGCTGTCCGAGGATCGTGGCAGCGTTCGCGGCCAGCACGCGCACCGGGCCATCGGTGGAGCCGCCCGGCGGGAAGCCGACCATCAGGCGGATCGCACGCTTCGGATAGTCGGACGCCTGGGCCGAAGCGGCGGCGAAGACCGACGATCCGGCGAGCAGGGCAAGGCCGGACGTGTTCAGGAAATGTCGTCTGTTCAAAGTCTGTCTCGTTCGGTTGTGGATTGCAGAAGCGGATGACTGGCCTGGTCCGCGCTGGGCCTTACCAGTTTTCGAGCCAGGGCCGCAGCTCGAGTTCGTGGGTCCAGGCGTCGCGCGGCTGCTGGTGCAGCATCCAGTAGGTGTCGGCGATGTGCTCCGGATTCACGATGCCGCCCTGGTCCTTCAGCGCGTAGCGCTCGGGAAAATTCTCCCGGATGAAGTCCGTGTCGATGGCTCCGTCGATGACCGGGTGCGCGACATGGATGCCCTTCGGCCCGAGTTCGCGAGCCATCGATTGCGCGAGTGCGCGCAGCGCGTGCTTGGCGCTGGCGAACGCGGCGTAGCCGGCACGACCGCGCAGGCTGGCCGTGGCGCCGGTGAAGAAGATCGAGCCGCGGCCCCGCGGCAGCATGACCTTGGCGGCCTCGCGCCCCATCAGGAAGCCGCCGAAGCAGGCCATTTCCCAGACCTTGAAGTAGACGCGCGCCGTGGTTTCGGTGATGCCGAACTGGACGTTGGCCCCGATGTTGAAGATCGCGACTTCGAGCGGTGCGATGTCGCGTTCGATCTGTTCGATCAGCGCGACGACGCTTTCCTCCTTGCGGGCATCGGAGCCGAAGCCATGAGCTTCGCCTCCGGCCGCGCGGATTTCGTCGACGAGCGGTTGCAGCTTGTCGGCGTTGCGCCGGGTCATGCACGCGATGTAGCCCTCGCGAGCGAATCGCTTGGCGATCGCGCCGCCGGTGGCATCGCCGGCGCCGACGACGAGGACAGCCTTCTTCTCGGTCATCAGATTCTCCTTTGTTGTACCGCACAGCGGTCCATAGTTCCGCAGTATAGGCCAGGCATTTTGATGGGTCAACGGCGAACTTAGCTGACTTTCGAGGCTATGGGCTTGTGGGCCGACCCGTTATTCGGTAGTATCAACCGCACAGCGGAACGAAGCTAAGTTGAGATGACGAACAGGAACCAGCCGTGGACTCCCGATTTCCAGCGTATCCACGAGGTGCTCGATCGCTGGGCCGATGAGCGCGCCGATGCTGTGGCCCTGCAGGACATGCACACGCGCCTGAGCTATGCGGAACTGAAGGCGGCGGTCGCGGCAAATGCTGCCCAACTGCGGGCGCATGGGGTGCGGCCCGGAGACCGATTGATGCTCGTGGCCGAGAACTCGGTGGCCACCGCAGTGCTGCTGCTGGCCGGCAGCGCGCTCGATGCCTGGGTCGTCGTCGTCAACGCACGGCTGTCGGCCCGCGAGATCGACGACTTCATCGAGCACTCAGGGGCCCGTCGGGTCGTCTACATGTCGCATGTTTCCGCGCAGGCCGCTGCGCATGGCGTGCGCCACGGCGCGCAGGCGGTCGAGTTGCCGGCGCTCGGTTCGCTGCTGCTCGGCCCGCTGGCCGGAAACGCGCGTGCCGAAACGGTCCATGCCGATCCGGCCGAACAGGTCGCCGCGATGATCTATACGTCGGGCACCTCGGGGTCGCCGAAGGCCGTGATGCTGACCCATGCGAACCTGCAGTTCGCGGCCCAGGGGGCACGCGATGTCCGCCGGCTCGGTCCCGGCGATCGGCTGTACGGCGTGATGCCGATGGCGCACGTCGTCGGCTTGTCGACGCAGGTACTGGGGTCGCTGATGTCGGGCGCGACGTTGCTGCTGGTACCGCGATTCGATCCGATGGAGGCGGCGCGGACGCTGGCCGAAGAGGGAATCACGGTCTTCACCGGCGTGCCGGTCATGTTCGCGAAGCTGCTCGACTGGTCGCGCGCGAACGGCGTTGCATTCGCCGCGCCGCAACTGCGGCTCGCGACGGTCTCCGGGGCGCCGCTGCTCCCCGGGCTGAAAAGCGAGGTCGAAAAGGTGCTCGGCATGCCGCTGCACAATGGTTACGGCCTGACCGAGCTGTCGCCGACCGTCGCAGTGACGACGTCCGAGGCGCCGAGGACCGACTGTTCGGTCGGCCAGCCGATGCCGGGTCTCGAGCTGCGCTTCGTCGACGAGCAGGGCGCCGATGTCGCGCCGGGCGAAGTCGGCGAGCTGTGGGTCAGGGGCCCCAACGTGATGAAGGGCTACTATCGCAGCCCGAAGCTCACCGAGAAGGCCGTCGATCCGCAGGGCTGGTTCAACACCGGCGACCTCGCGCGGCTGGGTCCCGACGGCGCGCTGCACATCGCCGGTCGCACCAAGGAACTGATCATCCGCTCGGGCTTCAACGTCTACCCGGTCGAGGTCGAGCAGGTGCTCGATTCGCACTCCGACGTCGTGCAGTCGGCGGTCGTCGGACGCCCGGTCGAGGACAACGAGGAGGTCGTCGCTTTCGTCGAGCTCGCTGCCGGATCCACGCTCACCGAAGCCGAGCTCGGCAAGTATCTGCGCGAACGCCTGTCGCCGTACAAGCTGCCGGCCGAGATCCGCTTCCTGGCCCAGTTTCCGGCGGGTTCGACCGGCAAGGTGCTCAAGCACGTGCTGAAGGACATGGCGAGGCAGCCGGCATGAACGGCGCCGGGCTCGCGCTGCCTGCGGTGGCGAACCAGGAGATCGACCACATGTCCACGAAACCCGCTGCCGACCCACGCGAGGACCGGGACTTCGTCACGGCGCTTGCGCGCGGCCTCGAGGTGCTGGCCTGCTTCGGCTCCGGCGACAAGGTGCTCGGCCCGACCGAGATCTCGCAGGC
>CALLYQ010000355.1 GCA_937858875.1 uncultured Lautropia sp.
GCGGCGCAGCGACCGCTGCGGCCGCGCGCCGCGAGCGCGGGCGATGGCTGAGCCGACGGCCCGGCTGCCTCGCCGGCCAACGGGACCGATCATCGTCGTCGCAAACGCCGGCTCGGGCAGCGAAGATGCCGACGACAGCCGTTCCGCGATCGATTCGGTGCTGAGCGAAGCACATCGCGACTTCAGGATCGAAGCGGTCTCCGATCCGGGCCGCTTGCGCATGACCGCGGAGCGTGCGGTCACCGAGGCCGCCGCCAAAGATGGCATCGTCGTTGCCGCCGGCGGCGACGGCACGATCAATGCCGTCGCCCAGGCCGCGCTGGGGCAGGCGTGCGCGTTCGGCGTGATACCGCGCGGCACTTTCAACTACTTCAGCCGCGCGCACGGAATCCCGCTCGACGCGAGCGAGGCGACGCGGATGCTGCTCGAGACGAATGCGCACCCGGTCCAGGTCGGCATGGTCAACGGGCGCATCTTTCTCGTCAACGCGAGCGTCGGCCTGTACCCGCAGTTGCTGGCCGACCGCGAAGCCTGGAAGCAGCGCTACGGGCGCAAGCGGTTCGTCGCAATCGGCGCGGCGCTCGCTACGCTGCTGCGCGGCCACCTGCAATTGCGCCTGCAGATCGAGCAAGACGGACAGACGCGATTGCGGCGCACACCGACGGTGTTCGTCGGCAACAACCGGCTGCAACTCGAACAGGTCGGCATCGACGAGGCGGCACTCGTCGACAACGGCGCGCTGGTCGCCGTCATGCCGCGCCCCGTCGGTAGCTGGGCCCTGTTCTGGCTCGCCTTGCGCGGCGCCTTCGGTACGCTCGGCGACGCGGAGCAGGTCGAGACCTTCGTCTTCCGCAGCCTCGACATCTCGCCATCGCGCCGGAGCAGGCAACGCTTCGACGTCGCGGTCGACGGCGAGGTCTTCTCGCTCGATGCACCGCTGCATTTCACCGTCGCGCCCCGACCGCTTCATGTGATGTTGCCCGATCCGGCATGAGCATCCTGCACCTGTCCGATCCGCACTTCGGGACCGACCAGCCGCAGGTCGTCGAGGCCCTGGTCCGGCTGGCCGCCGCCCAGCAGCCACGCCTGCTGGTGCTGTCGGGCGACATCACGCAGCGGGCACGCCGCTCGCAGTTTCGCAGCGCGCGCCGCTTCGTCGACCAGCTCGGCATCACCGACGTGCTCGCGATTCCGGGCAACCACGACATCCCGCTGTTCAACGTCGCCGCGCGCCTCTTCGCGCCTTACGGGAACCACCGCCGAGAGTTCGGCATCGATCTGGAACCGGCGTTCCAGTCCGAGCGCCTGCTCGTGCTCACGCTGAACACGACGCGCCGGTATCGGCACAAGCACGGCGAGGTTTCGCCCGAGCAGGTCGAACGCGTCGCCGCCCGGCTCGTGCGCGCGTCGGCAAGGCAGTTGCGGATCGTCGTCACCCACCAGCCGGTCGCCGTCACGCTCGACGACGACCTGCGCAACCTGCTGCGCGGTCGTGAACAGGCGCTGCGGCGCTGGGCCGAGGCCGGCGCCGACCTGATTCTCGGCGGGCACATCCACTTGCCCTTTGCCGTGCCGCTGCATGAACGGGAGCCTGCGTTGCCGCGCCCCCTGTGGGCGGTGCAGGCGGGTACCGCGGTCTCTTCGCGAGTGCGGCGCGGTGTGCCGAACTCGGTGAATCTGCTGCGCTATGAGAGCGCAGGCGGGAACACGGGCGAGACGCGTGCGTGTTTGCTGGAACGCTGGGACTACGTGGCTGCACACGGCGATTTCCGGCAGGCCGCCTCGCTCGAATTGCCGCTTGCGAGATGAGAAGCGGGTAGCATCGACAGCGCTCGAACAACAACCGCGATGGAGAGTCGAATGGCCGCGAAGACCGATTTCAGCGCCGACGAATGGGGCCTGCTGCTGGAGAGTGCGCTGCTCGCCGGCATCGCCGTGACGGCCGCCGAGCCGAGCGGACTCTGGGGAATGCTGCGCGAAAGCATGGCAACCGCCGGCGCGATGCGTGCCGCGCGCACGGACACGAACGCGTTGATTTCCGAGGTCGTCGCCGAACTGGAAACCAACGAAGGACGCGCCCGCGCGCAGGACTCACTGAAGATGCGTTTCTCCGACAGCAAGGCACCGGCGATCAAGGCCGGTGCGATCGAAGGCCTGCGCGATGTCGCAATGCTGCTCGACCGCAGGGCTCCTCAGGACGCCCCGGCGTTCAAGAGCTGGCTCGAGCAGATCGGCCGTGAAGCGGCCGAAGCATCGAAGGAAGGCGGTTTCCTCGGCTTCGGCGGCGTTGCCGTCAGCGACACGGAAAAGGCCACGCTGGCCGAGATCTCGTCGGCCCTCGGGTCGGCGCCGGCGGCCTGAAGCCGATGAGCCCTGGCTCGATGAGGAAGCGAATCCGATGAAGCGCGTCATTCGTCCGAGCGCGATCGCGGCACTGGCCCTGCTGGTCATCGCCGTGTCGTTCGCAAGCCCGGCGCAAGCGAAGATCCAGGCCGCGGACACAGCGGCCGCGGCCTCTGCGCCGGGATGCACGTTCGACACGCTTTCCGCCGAGGACCGGAAACGCTACCAGTCGCGATACAAGCGTCGCGTACGCATCGACGGCAAGGCCTACGCCGACGCCTGGCTGCAAGAGAACGCGTGCCCGACCGCCGAGCAGCGGGCGGCCAGGAAGCAAGCGAAAGGCAAGGATGGGCGGCCGTGCAAGCGAACACGCCTGGAGATGCGCGTATCACCGGGGTTCAACGGCCCGATGACGATGTCGCCTGTTCCCGTCTGCGCAGACTAGCGGGACCGTCGGTTCCGATGCGCGGGTCCCCCGGCGGGGCAGGTTCGAGCGGTAACGCTATTGGCATAATATGCCAATTGGCTTACGCCAAGGAAAATGGAGTACCGACATGCCGACGCGTAACGTTGTTCTTACCGACCATCAGGCGGATCTCCTGGAACGTCTGGTCGCCTCTGGCCGATACCAGAACGCCAGCGAGGTGCTTCGGGAGGGGCTGCGGCTCATCGAGACGCGCGACGCGGAAGAAAAAGCTCGCCTCAAAGCACTGCGTGATGCTGCGCAAGCGGGCATCGCCGACATTGAGGCTGGGCGCTTTGTGACCTTTGATTCGTCGGGCGATCTGCAAGGTCACCTTGCATCGGTCGCCGGCGATGCGCTCGGCACGAAGGGACCGGGTCCGCGCGCTCGATAATGACCGCATCGAAAGCCTGGCGCGTGCGCCTCGCGGCTGCCGCAGAGACTGACTTTCGGAACATCGTGCTCTGGACATCCGATAACTTCGGTGCAAGGCAGGCACGAACTTATTCGGTCACTTTGTCGATTGCGCTGCGCGCCTTGACCAAGGGGCCACTCGAGAGCGGTGCGACGCCGCGTGACGACATTGGCAGGGGAATCTACACGCTGCACGCCGCGCGACACGGTCGCAAGGTTCGTCACTTCGTTGTCTTTCGCGTGGGCCGGGACATTCACGGCGACGTCATCGATGTTCTTCGGCTGCTACACGACGCGATGGATTTGCCACAACATATCCCGCCGGAGAGCGAGTGCACCTGATGCACGCAGGGCAGCGACGATCTGGCAGCGGCCAGGATCAGACGGTCAGACAAGGGGCAGGCATCAGAACGGCCAGAACACCGGGATGAAGATCACGCCCAATGCCCAGAAGACCAGGTTCAGCGGCAGCCCGACCTTCACGAAATCGGTGAACTTGTAGCCCCCTGCCCCGTACGCCATCGTGTTCGTTTGATAGCCCATCGGCGTGGCGAAGCTGGTGGAAGCCGCGAAGGTCACCGCGATCAGAAAGGGGGTGGCGTCCACCTCCATCATCCTCGCCGTGGACATGCCGATCGGCGTGAGCAGCACCGCAGCAGCCGCATTGCTCATGAACTCCGACAGCAGGATCGCCATCAGGTACAGCACTGCCAGCACCGTCATCGGCCCGTACGGGCTCGCGAGCCCAATGGTGTTCTCGACGATGAAGGCTGCGGCTCCGCTCTCGCTCATCGCGATGCCCAGAGGCAGCAGCCCGGCCATCAGGATGATGATCCGCCAGTCGATGGCGTCATAGACGTCTTCGGCGTCCAGGCAACCCGACACGGTAAGCGCAACGGCGCCGACCAGCGACGTGATCGAGATGGGCGCCCATCCGATCGCGGAAACGCCGATGACCGCCGCCATCGTCGCCAGCGCGAAAGGCGCGCGCCAGCCGCGGGCTTTCTCGGGCTCGCGCTCGGACAGCACGATCACATTCGAATCCTTGCGCAAAGCGGCCATCCCGGATTCGGGGATGAGCATCAGCAGGATGTCGCCGACCTGCAGGCGCACGTTACGCAGCTCGTCGCGCAGAACCTGGCCTCGCCGATGGATCCCGAGCGCCGTCGTGTTGTGGTCCCAACCCGGATCCAGCATGCCGAGCGTGCTGCCGATCACGCGCGAACGAGGAGCGATCATCACCTCGGTCAGAACCTGGTCGACTTCTTCGAACGATCGCTGCTTGAGCTTGAATTCGGCGTTCACCTCGAGACCGGCGCGCTTGCGCAGTTCATCCAGCTTCGACCAATCGCCTCGCGCCAGGAGCACGTCGCCTTCCTCCAGCGTCTGGGATCGAGGCGACCAGACCTTCCGGTTTCCACGCAACAGCTCGAGGACGTAGACGCCAAACTCTTCGCCGAGCTTGGCTTCGCCGACCGAGGTGCCGATCAGAGACGACTCGGGCATTACCCGAAGTTCGGTGATGTACTTGCCGAGTTCGTAGTGCTCGACCAGTTCCGTACTTCGCGCGTCCGGCAGCAGCCAACGCCCGAGGGTGAGCAGATAGAGGCAGCCGACGACGAAGCAGATCACACCCAGATTCGTGAACTCGAACATGCCGAAACCGGGGTGGCCGAGATCCCTGGCCATCCCGTTGACCAGCAAGTTCGTCGACGTGCCCACGAGCGTGCAGACGCCGGCCATCTGTGACACGTACGACAAGGGAATCAGGGCCTTGGACGCCGACATCCCGATACTGGCCGTCGCCGTGATCACGATCGGCATCAGAACCGCGACGACTGCCGTGTTGTTGACGAACGGCGCAATGATCGCGAGTACGGCAAAAAGGATGAGGAGGAACTGCAGCGGCGACCTGGCACGCCCGAGCAGGTTTCCGATCCCGGCGAGCGCGCCGCTGTTCTGCAGGCCGGCCGCCAGCACGAACATCGCCGCCACGGTGATCGTGGCCGAATTGCTGAATCCGCTGAGCGCCTGTCCGGTGTCGACCAGACCGGTCAACGCCAGGCTGGTGAGGACCAGCAGCGCCACCGCGTCCATCCGAAGCTTTTCGGTGGCGAAGAGGATCACCGCGGACAGCGCAATGAACAGAACCGCGGCGATTTCGAAGGTCATGACCGGAGATGCAGTAATTCGGATCTCTTGTTGTCTTTCGGCGAGCCGCGCTCCGAGGAATTCTTCCCGACCGGCTCCCGGCTAGAGCGAAACTTCGTAGTCCACCGTCAAAGGAGCGTGATCACTGAACCGCGCCGCCTTGTAGATCTCGGCGCGCCGCGCCTTCTCGGCAATCCCCGGCGTCGCGATCTGATAATCGAGCCGCCACCCCACATTCTTCGCCCAGGCCTGCCCGCGGTTGCTCCACCAGGTGTACGACTCCTCGCCGGCTTCCGGATGCAAGCTGCGATAGACATCGACCCAGCCGATGTCGTCGAACACGCCGCTGAGCCACTCGCGCTCCTCCGGCAGGAAGCCCGAGTTCTTGCGGTTGCTGCGCCAGTTCTTCAGGTCGATCTCGCGGTGCGCGATGTTGACGTCGCCGCAGATGACGATCTCGCGGCCGCTCGCGTGCAGATCGCGCAGGTGCGGCGCGAACTCGGCCATGAAGCGAAACTTCGCCGCCTGGCGCTCCTCGGAACTCGAACCCGAGGGCACGTAGACCGAGATCACCGTGAACGCGCCGAAGTCGACTTCCACGTAGCGCCCTTCGTCGTCGAACTCGGCGCTGCCGAAACCACAACGCACCGACTTCGGCTCGTGCCGGCTGTACAGCGCGACGCCGCTGTAGCCCTTCTTCTGCGCGCAATGGAAGTGACCCGGCATGTCGGCCACGCGGCGCATCGCGTCGTCGAGATCGTCGAGCTGCGCCTTGACTTCCTGCACGCACACGATGTCGGCTTGCTGTGCGGCGACCCAGTCGACCCAACCCTTGCGGACGGCCGAGCGGATGCCGTTCAGGTTCAGCGTGATGACCCTTATCATTCGGACTCGATCGGAGAAAAATCTTGGCAGACGACCTGCGCGCGCAGTTTATCCGCTTCTCCCTGCAGGCTGGCGTGCTGCGCTTCGGCGAGTTCCGCACGAAGGCCGGCCGGCTGTCGCCGTACTTCTTCAACGCCGGGCTGTTTCACGACGGCGCACTGCTCGGACGGCTCGCCGGCTTCTACGCCGACACCTTGCTGGCCGCCGAGGCGGCCGGGCGCCTGCGCTGCGACATGCTGTTCGGTCCGGCCTACAAAGGGATCACGCTCGCGTCGGCGACCGCAGTGGCACTGGCCGCGCGCGATCGCAACATGCCGTTCGCGTTCAACCGCAAGGAAGCGAAGAACCACGGCGAGGGCGGCAGCCTGATCGGTGCGCCGCTTGCCGGCAAGGTGGTCATCGTCGACGACGTGATCAGCGCCGGCACCTCGGTGCGCGAATCGGTCGAGCTGATTCGTGCGCAAGGCGCTGAACCCACCGGCGTGCTGATCGCGCTCGACCGGATGGAGCGCGGCGGCACCGCCGAACAGGTATCACAGCATTCGGCCACGCAGGACGTCGAGCGCGAGTTCGGCATTCCGGTGGTCGCGATCGCCTCATTGGAGGATCTGCTGGCTTTCCTCGAGTCGGGCGGCGCCGATGCGCAGGCGCTCGCGCAGTATCGGCCGCAGGTGCAGGCTTATCGGGAGCGCTACGGGGTGTGAGGGAAATCGGGCATTGCGTGAGGCCGCGGTGAGCGGTAAGGGGAGACACGCCTTTCAGTTCTCCACAATGCCGACACCGGATGCAAGCGCTGCGGAGCGCAAGTCTTCATCGCAGGTAGCAACCGGCAACTGTCGCCGCAACGCGAGTGCCAGATAGCTCGCGTCGTAACTGCTCAGGTCGAAGCGAAGCGCGAGGGCCAGAAGCTCGGCTGGCGGCACAGGCTGGCGATCGATCTCGATTGGCAAGCTGGCGATTCGTGCAGCCACCGCTTGGGCGGACTGGGCACTCATCCGGCGTCGCACGCACGCGGTTCGCAAGACGTTCGCAAACTCCAGTTCCCATAAGACGGGAACGATTGCTCGATCGCTCTCGAGACGCTTGGCGATGTCTTCAGTGTATTGGCTCGCCTGGTTCTCGAGGTACCAGCCCGACACGACGGAGTTGTCGAGCACGAAGGGCATCAGTCCCGGCCATCCTCGATCGCCCGCCGTAACGACAGATCGAGCGAAACGCCTTGTCGGGCCTGTCTGAGCGATGCAAATACTTCGGCGACCCTCCGGGCACGGCGTTCCCGCTCGACCGTGCCGGCGTCAGCCGCCACAAGTCTCGCGACCGGAACACCACGGCGAGTGATGACGACCTGCTCGCCCGCCTCGACGTCGGAAAGAAGCTCCGACAAGCGCGCCTTTGCCTCGTAAACCGCAACCTCTTTCACAGGCTGTCCCGGCATCCAGGAGAGACGACTTGGTTAACCATATGGAGAGCGTAGCGCGTCCGGCATGGGAAGCCAAGAGTTGCCTCTGATACGACTCCATATAGTGGAAACGAAACAGGAACCTTCGCCAAAACAGCGCGTAAAGTCGCGGCTCCCTACTTTCCTTGTTCCACATAATGGCTTCCATGGAGACCCTCATGAAGAACACTTACCCGCCTCGTCGTCACTTGCTGCAATACTCCTTGCTCGCGCTGGGTGTGGCAAGCACCGTCTGGAGCGCCTCGGCGGTGGCCGCCGAGGCTTGACCGAGCCGGGCCATCAAAGTGGTCGTATCGTTTCCTCCCGGCAACGGTGCCGACGTGATCGCGCGCGACATCGCCCCGGAGCTTTCTACACGACTCGGACAGCCGGTCGTGGTGGAGAACCGCGCCGGCGCCGGCGGCATCATCGGCGTCGATGCCGTCGCCAAAGCACCGCCGGACGGCTACACGATCGGGATGACCTCGTTGTCACCGGTCACGATCAGCCCGGCGGTGAAGCGCAAGCTGCCTTACGACCCGGACAGGAACCTGACGCCGATCACGCTGGCTGCCTACGGACCGATGGTCCTGCTGGTGAAGAAGGACTCTTCGATCAACTCGGTGAACGAGCTGATCGACCAGGCGAAGGCGTCGCCGGGGAATCTCACTTACGGCTCACTCGGCACCGGCACGATCAGCCAGATGGTCAGCGAGGCGTTCATGAGCGCCTCAGGTGCTCCGATCAGGGAAGTGCCGTACAAGGGCAGCTCGCAGGCGCTGATCGACCTCGCCGGCGGCAACATCACGCTGATGTTCGACGGCGTGACCTCGGCATCGACGCAGCTCGCGGCCGGCACCGTGAAGGCGCTTGGCGTGTCTTCGCTGAAGCGAAGCCCGATCGTGCCCGACGTCCCCACGCTCGACGAGAGCGGGCTGCCGATGCTGAAAGGCTTCGAGGCGCTGGGCTGGATTGGCATGTTCGCGCCGGCCGGCACTCCTCAGCCGATCGTCGACCGCCTGCACGCCGAGATCACCGATATCCTGAAGCTTCCGGCCATCGCACAGCGCGTCGCCACCACCGGGCAATTCGTCGCGGATCCGAACACGCCGGCCGAGTTTGCCAAGTACATCGAGCAAGATCGCGCCCGCTGGACGAAGCTGGCCCAGGATCTCTCGATCGTCAGCAAGGACTGAAGGAGTCGGACCAATGTCGCGAGCGAACTCCAAACATGCCCGGGCTGCCGAGCCGGTGAAGACTCTCCCGCTCACGCGCGGCCTTGCGTAGTTCGTCGCGGCGCCGGGCATCCAGGCCGTCTCCGACGACCTGACCTCGCTGATCCGCACCGGTTTCGTCGACACGATCGCGACGCTGCTCAGC
>CALLYQ010000356.1 GCA_937858875.1 uncultured Lautropia sp.
GGCCGATCCACGGTCCCGCAGCGGAAAGTCGTTGGACAACTACCTGCCGGTCGGCTTCACCCGCGGCGTCATCCTCGGCGGCCTCGACGCACCGACCGGGGGCCATTCGCAGGCGAACCCCCATCCCGTCCTGATCCGCCTGATCGATGACTCGATTCTGCCGAACCGGTATCGCGGCAAGTATCGGGAGTGTCTCGTCGTGGGTGCCGGGTATGGCGACATCAGCGCCGAGCGTGGTTATGTGCGTACCGAGTCACTGAACTGCATTCGGGAAGGCGGCCGGCCCCTGACCGTACAGTTCCAGGGCGCGGTGTGGGGCGAGGACGGCAAGCTGGGCCTGCGCGGTCGGCTCGTGAGCAAGCAGGGCCAGATGCTCGCAAACGCGTTGATGACCGGAATCCTCTCGGGCCTGGGCGAAGGGATCAGCGCCGCCAACACGACCTACAGCACCTCTGCCCTTGGGACGGTCGGCACCCAGAGCGGCACGCAGGCGCTGCGCGGTGGCATGGGCAGCGGCATTGGCCGCGCCATGGACAGGCTGGCGCAGTACTACATCAAGCTGGCCGAACAGACCTTTCCGGTCATCGAGATCGACGCAGGAAGGATCGTCGATGTGGTCGTCACGCGCGGCGTGCGCATCGACGACGCCGACGAGCCCCCTGGGGTTCCCGCCCAGCAACCGCTGCCCAACCCGCTCGATCCCACGCACCGCTACTTCCAGGCGAACTACGACAGCCGTCCTGCGGCTCACCGAGATCGCCGGCACGCGGATCGATCGACTCGTCGAGGGTTACTCCGCCAGCGCCGGCGCCGTTTCGCAGGCGCACGCGCTCCCGGCCACCTGCCAGCCCACATCACGGGCAGCTTCCAGGCGAACCATGCAGATCACCGTTAGCACACTTGCCGCGGCAGCAACCGCCCTCGTCTGCCTGAGCGCCGGTGCTGCCGATGACTCGGACGCGCTGCTCGCGGCCCTGCGCAGGGCCCATCCGAACACCGTCTTCACGTCGGCCGCACCGAGTCCGATTCCGGGCCTCTACGAGATCTGGATGGGCGCGAATGTGGCCTTCGTCTCACCCTCGAATCCGAGGTACTTCGTCTTCGGCCGCGTGCTCGATACGCAGACGCTCACGGACTTGACCGGACCGAAGCTCGCCCAGGCACAGGCGCAGCCGCAGACGCAGACGCCACCGTCGACTCCGATCAGCGTTCGCGACCTGCCAGTGGCCGACGCCCTCGAGCGCGTCAACGGCGACGGCAGCCGTGTGCTCTACGTCGTGTCGGATCCGGCCTGCCCATATTGCCAGCGGCTCGAAGACGAGTTGGTCGATGTGCCCGACGTGACGATCTACACATTCGTGGTGCCCTTGCTCGGCCAGCAACTTGCGCAGGACATCCTTTGCGCAGCCGACCCCGACACCGCCTGGGATCGTTGGATGACCCGAAAGGTCCGTCCGCCGTCGAGCGCGAGGGTCGCCTCGGCCTGCACGGCACAGCTGGAGCGCAACCACGCCATGGCCGCGCGGCTCGGGATTCGGGGCACGCCCACGCTCATCTACGCCGACGGCTCGCGCTCGTCGGGCTACATCCCGTCGTCCCAGATCGCCTCGGCTCTCGACCGGGCCGAACCTTCGTATGCCGCCGCCCCGAACACCGGAGTTTCGCGATGATTCGGACCCCCCTCCCCCGCTCTGGCCTGGCCGCCATGACCATCGCCGGTGGTGCACTTCTCAGTGGCTGCACGAACATCAGTGGCCTGGACGCAAGGCCCTCGTACTCCTGCGCCGCTCCCGAGGGCGTGGCCTGCCAGTCCATGTCGGGCGTGTACGAGAACTCGATTCGCAACAGACTACCCTCGCAGCAACCGCGCAGCGCGCCGTCTGGCAACGCCGCCCCTAGCATCGAACCGGCCCAAGGCGCAAGTGCTCGTACGTCGTACGCCCCTGCCGGCACGCCCACGGTCGGCATGCCGCTGCGCACGCCACCGCGTCTGATGCGGCTGTGGGTGAAGACCTGGGAGGACGAGGACCGCGATCTGCACGGCGAGAGCCTCGTCTATCTGCAGTTGGATGCCGGCCGCTGGTTGGCGGAGCACACACAACGCGAAGCGCGACAGGCCTACGCCCCGATCCGCACCGGGATCCCCGCCCCGCCAGTCGCCACAGTGCACCCCCCGCAGGCGAATCCGGTGCCGATGCCGGCGCCGGGACCCGCCGCCGCGCCCTCGCTCGCGTTCCCGCCGGGCGCCCCTGCCGCCGTCCCCGATGCGGCGATGCCACTGCGAACCGGTAGCCCGCTGCCGAACGCGGCCCTGAGCCCGTCCGAAGCTTCCGTGCAGGAGGTGCTGCAGGCCCTGCGCGAATCGTCCGCGGCAGCCGAAGCGAATGAATAGGCGAGGCCCTTCGACATGCTGACCGCCACTGGATCCGCCGCCGCCCGCTTCTCGGGCTTCCTCGGCAGCCTGTTCGGCCTGCGTGATGACGAGAGCCCCGCGTCCCGCTTCGCATCGTGGCTGCCGTACGTCGCGCAGCTCGAGGTCGAGCGCATTTTCGTGAACACCCACGGGCTCGGATTCGTGCTCGATGTGTACCCCCAGACGGGGGCGGACCAGGAGATGGAGCAGGTCCTGCAGGCGTTGTTCGTGAATTGCCCAGCGGGAACCGGGGTGCAGATGCACATGTACGGCTCCCCGCAGGTTCGGGACATTCTCTTGCGCTATGCGAACCAGCGCGCGGAGGACGACGACCAGCTGCGGAAAGCCGCGCAGTACGGCCGCCCCGCCCGCAACGACAATTTCTTCCGCAAGGTCGCGCGCCGCCGCTTCGCGTACCTGCAGTCGGCCACGCGCAATTCGCTCAGCAGCGGCTTTCACTTCACCCTGCGCGACTACCGGTTGCTCGTGAGCGTGACGGTGCCGGGCGACGCGAACAACCTGTCCTCCGTAGAGGCCGTCATGGCGCTGCGTGCGCGCATGCAGGCCACGCTCTCGTCGGCCAACCTGCCCAGTCGCGCCTGCGATGCG
This sequence comes from uncultured Lautropia sp., assembly GCA_937858875.1. Taxonomy (GTDB): domain Bacteria; phylum Pseudomonadota; class Gammaproteobacteria; order Burkholderiales; family Burkholderiaceae_E; genus Zeimonas. The sequence continues at coordinate 3,023 of CALLYQ010000356.1, forward strand.
GACTTCCTTGTCAACTGGTGCGCAGGCTTCCTGAATCCGGGCAGGATGCTCGCGCAGCATCCGCCGCAGTACCAGTACGACGCCGGACGCGAGCTGCGCGACCAGATGGTGGATCACGACACCATCCAGGACGACGCCTCGAATTACCTGCGCCTGTGGAAAGAGGACGATGACGCGGAGACCGAGGTTCGGTTCCTTTCGGTGCGCAGCTACCCGAAGGAGTTCCGGCTTGCCCAGATGGGGGCGCTCACGGGCGACCTGATGCAGCCTGCGCTGCAGTATTCGACACCATTCCTCCTCACGCTGGGTGTGAAGGTTCAGGACCCGGCCGACATCGCCGCTTTGGTCACGGCGAACAACGCCCGGGCTCAGCAGAACGCGGAGAGCAAGCTCGCCAGGATCATGCCCGACGTTCAGGCCAAGCAACGCGACTGGGATCTCGCTGCCAAGGCGCTCGACCGTGGGGGCGGGATCGTCTACCTGTATCACCAACTGGCGCTGTTCTGCCCGCCGCACACTGGCGTGGCCGCCCAGGAAGCAGCGCAGGCGCTGTGGCGGGCGCGCGGCTTCGAACTGAACGCCGACGTCTACATGGCCAAACAAGGCCTGCTCGCGAGCATGCCGATGACGCTCTCGGATCCCTTCTTCGCAGACATGAGGAAGATGCGTCGCGTCACCCGCAAGACGACAGCGAACGCGGTGAACATGTCCCCGCTTCTGGCCGAATGGAAGGGTTCGCGGACGCCGACGTTGCTGTTCGCCGGACGTCGCGGCCAACTGGTCGGCCTCGACTTGTTCGACAGCCCGGAAAACTACACGGCCGCGGTCGTCGGCGTTCCCGGCTCGGGCAAGTCCGTGCTCCTAAACGAGATCGCGTGGTCGTATCTGTCGGTCGGCGCGAAAGTGTTCCTCATCGATCTTGGACGTTCGTTCCAGCGGCTGTGCAAGATGGCGCGCGGCCAGTACATCGAATTCCGTCCGGACTCGCGCATCGGCGTCAACCCCTTCTCGATGGTGACCGAGCCCCGCGAGGGTAACGACGGCGAGATGGAAGGCGGCATCAATGAGGACATCGGCATGATCAAGCCGATCCTCATGAAGATGTGCTCGATGAACGAGCCGCTCGAGCCGGTGCAGGAGAAGGCGCTCGTTGCGGTCGTTCTGGAGAAGTTCGCCGAGTACGGCCGCGACCTGAACGTGACGGGTGTACGCGACGCGCTGCGTGGGGGCACGGTCAGGTCGCTCGAACTGGTCAACGACCAGCGCATCAAGGATCTGGCGGTGATGCTCACGCCGTACACGCGCGACGGCGAATACGCCCGCTTCTTCGAGGGCAAAGCGAACATCGACTTCTCCAACGATCTGCTCGTCGTCGAAAACGAGGAACTGCTGCGCAAGCCCGAGCTGCACACCATCATCACGATGCTGCTGACCTTCCAGATCACCGGACAGATGTACCTAACCCGGGACCGCAAGAAGATTCTCGGGATCGACGAGATCAAGCAGCAGATCCGGGCAGCGACGAGCGCGGACGACGCGGTGATCGCGGGCCTGATCGAAGGCGCTTCACGCCGGGCCCGGAAATACGGCGGCAGCCTCATCACAGCGACACAAAACGGCGCGGACTACTTCGAGTCCACGCAGATGCAGGCGGCGATCGACAACGCAGACTTCCTGTTCATGCTTCGCCAGAAGCCCGAGTCGCTGCAGATGCTGCAGGACAAGAAGCGCATCTCGGTGGGCGACCATGAAATGCGCCTGCTGCAGTCGATCCGCGCCGAAGAGAGCTTCCGCGAGTGCTACATCAAGTCCTCCCTCGGCGACGGGCTCGTGCGGATCGTGCTGGATCCTTACTCGCGTTTGCTGTTCTCCAATCGGATCGAGGACAACAAGCCGCTCGATGACCTGATGGCTCGTGGCCTGAGTGTCGACCAGGCGGTGACCCAGCTGCTCAATCTGCGTGGGATCGTGGCATGACGTCGACCGCTGTCGTGGTGGCGATGGCGGGCGTGCTATCGGCGCTGATGCTGGGCGTCTACGACCGGACGGTGGTTCGACCCACCCAGCGTCTGGCCGTGGTCGACTTGGCGATGGTGATGCAGGCCAAGGAAGCCGAATTCGCCGAGCTCATGACCAGAAGCGGCACGCCTGCCGAGCGTGAGCGTGCGCAGGCGCTCGCGACCGAGTTCTCGCGCCGGCTCCCGGCAGCCCTCGAGCAGCTGCCGGCCGAGTGCGAGTGCGTGGTGATCTCGAAGAGCGCCCTGCTTGCCACGCCGCGGGAGGTGCGCGACCTCACGCCGCGCCTGCAGGAACTCCTGCAAGGCGGCCCGAGATGACGGCGCGCCGAATTCTCGGATGGTGGCGGCGAGGGTTCGCCGGGATGGCGCGAGACAGCCGGCGGTACTGGTACCTCGTGGTGCCCGTGCTGGTGATCTGGGCGCTGGCGGTCAAGCGCATCGGATTCGAGCCGACCCCCGTGTCGCCATTGCTCTTCAACTGGACCCCGAGCCTGCCCTATCGCGTCGCCTATGCGGATTACCGTGCCACCCGCTTCGAGCGGGGCGACTTCGTGCTTTATGCATTCGAGGGTCCGGCCGCCGCAAGCTACCCGGGGCTCGCGGGTCAGCCGTTCTTCAAACGGATCGCCGGCGTCGAAGGTGGCACGATCGAGGTTCAGGATCGGCACGTGTTCGTGAACGGCGAATACGTCGGCTGGGCCAAGCCGCGGACCTTCGACCAGCGTCCGCTCGATCCGATCGACTCGACGGCGATTCCCGCCGGCTACCTCTATGTGCAGGGCACGGCGCACGACAGCTTCGATTCGCGCTATCGCCAGAGCGGCCTCGTTCGCATCGAGACGGTCAAGGCGAAAGTTACGCCGCTGCTGTGAGGAGAGCGACGATGCGTGCGACCCGTGGACTTGCAGCGTCTGGTGCAGTGGCTACGGCCTTTGCGGTGCAAGCGCAGGGTGCCCTTGCGACGGATTTTCTGAACGCACAACAGATCGAGTCCTCCCTGGCCGTGTTCGCCCAGATCTCGCCCGCCGCTCGCGAAGGCGCCGAGGCGTACCTGGCGACCCATCAACTGCACTGTGGTGGCCCGATGAGCGCCGCGCAACTCCAGGTTGCGGCGGCGCAGGGCCAGGGCGATGCGTGGTTGCTCGCCTTCATCCGCGCCGCTCAGCAAGGCGACCGTGACCGCACCCGCCAGTTGGTGCTTTCGTATCGCTGCCCGCTGGGAGCGACGCATTGAACCGGGTACGGGTCACTGCCGTGTGTGCCGGTGCGGCCGCACTGTGGTGCGTGGGCGCGGCGGGGCAGACGCTCGGCGCACTCGGGAAGACGTATCCGATCGCAGAGCCCCACTTCATCGCGGAGATCCAGGCGAGGCTGCTGGCGAAGGAGCGCAGCGGCGAGTTGGCCGCGCTTCAGCGTCAGCAGCAGGCGCGTGCTCGCGCCCGGATGATCGAACCGCCGCCGGTCACCGGGATCGAAACAACGACCCGGCCGCGCACCTTCTACCTGGATCCCACCTACACGCTCGATGAGAACATCGTCGATGCGAACGGCGCCGTGCTGTTCCCCGCAGGGACGCAGACGAACCCATTGCAGGTGATGCGCCTGTCGCGCCATCTGCTGTTCTTCGACTCCCGCGACGGACGACAGGTGGCGCTGGCCGAGAAGCTCATGCTCGAGTACGACGGGCGAGTCAAGCCGATTCTCGTGGGCGGCCGCTACGCCGAGCTGATGAAGCGCTGGCAGACGTCGGTGTACTTCGACCAGTCGGGTCATCTGGTGCGCCGGCTGCAGATCACGCGGGTGCCGGCGCTGGTCTCGCAGGAAGGTCTGCGACTCCGAGTCGACGAGGTGCCCGCCCGATGAGAACGCTCCTGTTCGCGGTCGCGATCGTCCTCATGCTGGTGTCGGCGCCGGTCGCGAACGCGACCGGCACGACCTGCACGGGCCGCTTCATCAACCCGGTGACCGATATCTGCTGGTCCTGCCTGCTGCCGCTATCGCTGGGCAGCATGACCATCGCCAACCTGGGCGGCCAGGAGGACAACGGTGACAACCCATCCAGTCCCCTGTGCAGCTGCGGGACCAACCCGACGATCGGACTGTCGCTCGGGTTCTGGGAGCCGGCCCGCATGGTGGAAGTCGTGCGCCGCCCGTACTGCCTCGTCTCGCTTGGCGGCATCGAGATCGATCCCGGGCTCTATGCGCCGGCCTCCGGGCGCACGACGTCATTGAACGAACAGGGCGAGTCGAGCAGCTTCTACCAGGCGCACTTCTACATCGACCCGCTCCTGTACTGGATGGGAGTGGTGGCGGACTTCCCCTGCCTGGAGCAGGGCGACATGGATCTCGTCTACATGACCGAGCTCGATCCGCTGTGGGCCGATGATGAATTGAGCCTGCTGCTGAGCCCGGAGGTGGCGCTTTTCGCCAACCCGGTTGCCGTGGCAGCCTGCGCAGCCGATTGCATCGCGGCCACGACGGGGTTCGGCAGTAACAACCTGTTCTGGTGCGCGGGCTGCCAGGGTGCGCTCTATCCGATGCAGGGGCGCACCGGCTATCACACCGGCGGGGTGCGCACGGCCGAACTGCTGATGCAGCGGCTCACCGCCAAGATGCACCGCGAGTTGATCGCGTGGGGCTGGCACGGCCAGCGTGGCCAGTGCGGACCGTTCTTCGAGCCGGTGATGGACAAGCGCGCCTACAAGGCGCAGATGACGTTCCCGCGGGCCAGCACCGGCGGCGGCGGCGTGTCCTGCAATGGCGGCGACGAACTGATTTCCGCGACCGGCCAGTGCAAGCGCTCGGACGGCTCGTTCTATCTGCCCAGTCCGATGCTCGGCGAGGGGCGCTGCTGCCAGCCGTTCGGGCGCACGACCGCGCTGTGGGGCATGGGCCGCGAGGTTCCGGTGCGAGGCGAGGACTTCTCGTTCATGCTCTTTCGCAAGAGGAACTGCTGTGTGGGATTTTGACCGCAGGAGTCGGCCTGCCGCCGCGCTCGTGTCGCTGGCGGTGCTGGCCGCCACCGCAGCACACGGTCAGGAGGTTCCTGTCGCCGCGCCCACGCCGGCGGCGCCGATCATCACCGAGCAAGACATCGCGCGCGCCGCGGCCGAGCACGCGCGCATGCCGACGCCGCAGGAAGTCGAACAGGCCGCCCGGTCGCACGCGCTGCGCTTCGATGCACTGCCCAGACCGGCGAGCTCACAGACGGCCGATCTTGCGGCGATCGCCCGGGGATTCCCTGCCGAGGGCAGTCAGTCGAACGCCGCGCTCTTTGCAGGCACCGAACCGTCGCTGTTCGTCTTCGTGAGCTTTTCTATGCCGGAAGCGGCGCTGAGGTCCCTGGCAGCGCAGGCCGCGCGGGCGGGCGCCACGCTGGTGCTGCGGGGGATGATCGCCGGTTCCCTGCAGCAGACGGCGCGACGCGTCCAGGCAGTGATCGGCAGCCATCAGCTGGGGTTCCAGATCGACCCGCAGGCCTTCGATCGGTTCGGTGTGCAGGCGGTACCAACCTACGTGCTCGCACGTCCTGGCGGGGAACTACCGGCGTGTGCCTCCGGAAGCTGCGCAGTTGCTACGGACTTCGTCTCCGTCGCCGGCGACGTGAGCATGGACTACGCGCTGCTGCACATCGAATCGCACGCCCCCGGCTACGCCAGTGAGGCCCGTGCGTTTCTGGCCAAACTCGGAGCACGCCGATGAGCTGGCGCGGGCTCGTCGCCTCCATTCTCGTTCCGGCACAGTTGATCATGCCCCTCGGTGTGATCGCAGGTCCCTTCGAGGATGGCCAACGCGCCGCTCGCGAATCGCTCGGCGCCATCGGCGAGGCGCTCAGCGCGGGCAGCGCGTCTGCCGTCATTCCCGGCTATACGGCCACACCGCCCGAAGCGGCACTTCGCGGCAGCGGCAATCTGCGCAGCCAGGGCGCCGCGCGGATCAGCGCCTGCGCAGCTACGCCCGAGAATCCGTCCTGCGCGGGCCTGACCGCCGCCGCTGAATCGGCCAGCGCACCGCGGGAACCGGTGAGCCCCTT
>CALLYQ010000357.1 GCA_937858875.1 uncultured Lautropia sp.
CGGCGTTTCGCCGGCTCGAATACAAGACGCAGGTCTTCGTCAACCATGAAGGCGACCTGTTCCGCACGCGGCTCACGCATTCGCTCGAGGTCGCGCAGATCGCCCGCTCGGTGGCGCGCTGCCTCGGCCTCGACGAGGATCTCGTCGAGGCGATCGCGCTGGCCCACGACCTCGGACACACCCCTTTCGGGCACGCCGGCCAGGACGCGCTGAACCAGTGCATGAAGCCCTGGGGCGGTTTCGAGCACAATCTGCAGTCGCTGCGCGTCGTCGACGAGCTCGAGCAGCGCTATGCCGCCTTCGACGGCCTGAACCTGTGCTTCGAGACGCGCGAAGGCATTCTCAAGCACTGTTCGCCGATCAACGCACGCAAGCTCGGCGAGCTTGGCGAACGCTTTCTCGCCGGCCGCCAGCCGTCGCTGGAGGCGCAGGTGGCGAACCTGGCCGACGCGATCGCCTACGACAACCACGACATCGACGACGGCCTGCGCTCGGGCCTGCTGCACCTCGAAGCGCTGGTCGGGATCCGCTTGTTCGGCCGGCATCACGATGCCGCGCTGCGCGCCTATCCGGGCCTGTCGGGCCGACGGCTGATCCACGAGACGATCCGCCGGATGATCGACGAGCTGGTCACCGACCTGATCGGCGAGACGCGCCGGCGCATCGCCGAGGCCGGCGTGCGTTCGGTAGACGAGGTTCGCAAGGCGCCGCCGCTGGCCGCATTCTCGGCGCCGATGCGCGAACAGTCGATGCAGCTCGAGCGCTTTCTCAATGCCGAGCTGTATCGGCACGAACGCGTATTGGCCGTGATGTCGCGAGCCCGGGTGATCGTTGCGGAGCTGTTCGAGCGCTACCGGGCCGACCCGGCACTGTTGCCCGACGAGCATCGCGGCCGGGTCGAGGCGCTGGGCGAGCGAGCGATCGCCGACTACATCGCCGGGATGACCGATCGTTTCGCCGTTCGCGAGCACGCGCGGCTCACCGGTGCCGACTGGAACGACCCCGGCGCCGGCATGCTCGGTGGAGCCAGCGAGGCCGCACCGTAGCGGTGCGCGGTGCGCTGCGGGCGCTCGCGATTGGTGCGCTCGGGTCGCTCGCGCACCCGCGTGGTGCGACAGCCGGACGCGACAAAAGCGGGCGAATGCCGCGCTGCGGTGCGGATCTTTGCTGCAATGCAGGATGAGCTCCCATCCGGCACGCTTGCTGCTTATACTGGGAAGTTCAACTGCGCGCTTCCCATCGCGCCCAGCCAGAACCTGCCTGCGGCGATGACCGTCCCGCTCCGATCCGCAGGCTGTCGCACAGCACGGATTCTGGAGTTCATCGATGGATGCCAAGCACGGCCTTTACGACCCGGCCAACGAGCACGATTCCTGTGGGGTCGGCTTCGTTGCACACATCCAGGGCAACAAGAGCCACCGGATCATCGAGCAGGGCCTGCAGATCCTGTTCAATCTCGATCATCGCGGGGCCGTCGGTGCCGATCCGCTGATGGGCGACGGCGCGGGCATCCTGATCCAGGTGCCCGACCAGTTCTTTCGCGAGCAAATGGCGCGCCAGGGCGTGAGGCTGCCGCCGGCGGGCGAGTACGGCGTCGGCATGGTGTTCCTGCCGAAGGAGCACGCGTCGCGGCTGGCCTGCGAGCAGGAGCTGGAGCGCGCGGTGCGTGCCGAGGGCCAGCAGCTGCTGGGCTGGCGCGACGTACCGATCGACCGCGAGATGCCGATGTCGCCCGCGGTGCGCGCGAAGGAACCGGTGATCCGCCAGGTCTTCATCGGGCGCGGCCCCGACGTCATGGTCACCGACGCGCTCGAGCGCAAGCTTTACGTGATCCGCAAGACGGCGAGCCACGCGATCCAGCAACTGGGGCTCAAGCACGGGCGCGAGTATTTCGTGCCGTCGATGTCGGCGCGCACGATCGTCTACAAGGGGCTGCTGCTGTGCGAGCAGGTCGGCCGCTACTACCGCGACCTGCAGGACCCGCGCGTGGTGTCGGCGCTGGCGCTAGTGCACCAGCGCTTCTCGACGAACACCTTTCCCGAGTGGCCGCTTGCGCACCCGTACCGGCTGGTCGCGCACAACGGCGAGATCAACACGGTCAAGGGCAACTACAACTGGCTGCGCGCGCGCGAGGGCGTCATGCGCTCGGCCGTGCTCGGCGCCGACCTCGAAAAGCTCTACCCGATCGTCTATCGCGGCCAGTCCGACACGGCCACCTTCGACAACTGCCTCGAGCTGCTGGTGATGGCCGGCTACCCGCTGGCGCACGCGATGATGATGATGATCCCCGAGGCGTGGGAGCAGCACACGCTGATGGATCCGAAGCGGCGCGCGTTCTACGAGTTCCATGCGGCGATGATGGAGCCCTGGGACGGCCCGGCGGCGATCGCATTCACCGATGGTCGCCAGATCGGTGCCACGCTCGACCGCAATGGCCTGCGCCCGGCGCGCTACTGCGTGACCGACGACGACATGGTCATCATGGCCTCGGAGTCGGGCGTGCTGCCGATTCCCGAGAGCCGGATCGTCAAGAAGTGGCGGCTGCAGCCGGGCAAGATGTTCCTGATCGACCTCGAGCAGGGCCGGATCATCGACGACTCGGAGCTGAAGAACCTGCTGGCCAACAGCCGGCCCTACCGCGAGTGGATCGGCGCGATCCGCATCAAGCTCGACGAGATTGCCGGTCGCGCGCCGTACGCGGCCGGTGGCGCCGCC
>CALLYQ010000358.1 GCA_937858875.1 uncultured Lautropia sp.
GGAGCCGGTCTGCGCGCTCGTCAACGGCGGCGGCTATGCCGAATACGCGGTAGCGCCGGCCGGCCAGGTGCTGCCGGTGCCCGACGGCCTGTCGCTGCTGCATGCGGCCGCGTTGCCGGAGAACTACTTCACCGTCTGGACCAACGTCTTCGAGCGCGGACGGCTGACCGCCGGCGAGACCTTCCTCGTGCACGGCGGCTCGTCGGGCATCGGGCTGACCGCGATCCAGCTCGCCAAGGAGCGCGGCGCGACGGTCTACACGACGGTCGGCGCAGCCAACAAGGCCGAGGTCTGCACGAAACTGGGGGCCGACGCAGCGATCAACTATCGCGAGCAGGACTTCGTCGAGGAAATCAGGAAGCTGACCGGCGGCAATGGCGTCAACCTGATCCTCGACATGGTCGGCGGCGATTACATCGGCCGCAACCTGAAGTCGCTGGCACTGGAGGGTCGCCTCGTTCAGATCGCGTTCCTGCAGGGCTCGAAAGTCGAGGTCGACTGGACGACGCTGATGGCCCGCCGATTGAGTTTCACCGGATCCACGCTGCGCCCGCGCACTGCTGCCGACAAGGCCGCGATCGCCACGCAGCTGCGCGAACAGGTCTGGCCGATGCTCGAACGAGGGCACGCGCTGCCGGTGATCCATCAGGTGTTCCCGCTGGCACAGGCGGCCGACGCGCATCGGCTGATGGAGTCGTCGACGCACATCGGCAAGATCATGCTCGAGGTAGCGGGCGGCTGACGTTGCGGGCAACGGTGCGGGCAAAGGTGCGGGGGCAGGCTTGCTCGCGCGCACCGGTGCTTGCCCCTGCGGCGCCGGGAAGCCGGCTCGCGGAGTCGGCCGCCGCGGCTATCGCCGCCCCCGACGCCCGTCCGCCGCTCCCGCTCGGTGGTTCGAGAAGCGACTCGTGCGATCTCAGCTCCGCAGCAACCGCCGCTGCCGACTCACGCTCATCAGCAAGCCGAGCCCGAGTCCGAGCGTGACCATCGCCGTGCCGCCATACGACATCAGCGGCAGCGGCACGCCGACCACAGGCAGGATGCCGGTCACCATCCCCATGTTGACGAACGCGTAGGTGAACACGATCAGCGTGATCGCGCCGGCCAGCAGCCGCGCGAACACCGTCGCACCGTTGGCCGCGATCACCAGGCCGCGCCCGATGATCAGCAGGTAGACGAGCAGCAGCACCCCGTTGCCGACGAGTCCGAACTCCTCGGCGAACACTGCGAATACGAAATCGGTCGTTCGCTCGGGCACGAACTCGAGGTGAGCCTGCGTGCCGTCGAGCCAGCCCTTGCCCCAGAGTCCGCCCGAGCCGACGGCGATCTCCGACTGGATGATGTGGAACCCCTTGCCGAGCGGGTCCGATGTCGGGTCGAGCAGCATCATGACGCGCTGGCGCTGGTAGTCGTGCATGACCATCCACAGCAGCGGCAGTGCGCCGATGCCGGCAACGATCGAGGCTGCGATGACCTTCCACGGCAGCCCTGCGAGATAGATGACGCAGATACCGGCCGAGGCAACCAGCAGCGAGGTGCCGAGGTCGGGCTGGCGCGCGATCAGCAGCACCGGTACCAGCAGCAGCACGGTGGCGATCGCGAAGTCGTACCAGCGCGCGGCATTGGCGCGCTTCTGGAAGTACCAGGCGAGCATCAGCGGCATTGCGATCTTCATCAGTTCCGAGGGCTGGATCCGCGTGAAGCCGAGATCGAGCCAGCGGCGCGCTCCCTTCGCTATGTCGCCGAAGATGGCGACCGCGATCAGTAAAGCCAGTCCGAGCAGGTAGATCGGCACTGCCGAGCGCATCATCCAGTTCAGTGGCAGGTTCGCCGCGGCCCACATCAGCACGAACGCGATCGAGAGATTTCGAGCGTGGTCGAGCATCCGTCCGTCATAGTCGGAGGCGGCCGAATACATCGTGAACAGGCTTGTCGCGACCAGCAACGCGAGCGCGCACAGCAGCGGCAGGTCGAACACTCGCAGTTGGCGGCGGATCTGCGCGAGCAGCATCGTGCGGTCGATCCGGATCATTGGGTGTCGCTCTCCGCCGCGGTCTCCACGGTCTCGGGTTCGATGCTTTCGGGAACATCGCGCAGATCGGGCTCGTCGGGCAGCGTCGGCAGCGCGTTGTCCGGATAGCCTTCGGGCAGCTTGCCGGTCAAGTGGTAATCGAGCAGCGCGCGCACCAGCGGCGCGGCGGCCTGGGCTCCGAAGCCGCCGTTTTCGACGATCGCAGCGACCGCGATCGTCGGTTTCTCGGCCGGCGCGAACGCGATGTACAGCGAGTGGTCGCGATGGCGCTCGGCGATCCGCTTGGCGTCGTAGCGCTCGTTCTGCCGGATGCCGATCACCTGCGAGGTTCCGGTCTTGCCCGCGGTCACGTAGTCGGCGTCGGCAAAGACGCGGCGGCTCGTGCCGAAGCGGTTCACGTCGACCATCGCCGACTTCACCAGCGCGAGGTGGTCTTCGCGCAGCCTGATCCGGCGCGTCGGCTCGGACACGGTCAGCCGCTGCTGCCGGGTGTTCGGGTCCTCGATCGTGCGCACCACGTGCGGCTTCATGACGATGCCGTCGTTGGCCAGCGTGGCCGTGGCATGCGCGAGCTGCAGGATCGTGAACGCGTTGTAGCCCTGCCCGATGCCGACCGACGGCGTCTCGCCCGGAATCCAGCGGCGCTTGTAGCGGCGCATCTTCCATTCGGTCGACGGCAGAATGCCGGCGGTTTCGTGCGGCAGGTCGATGCCGGTCAGCTGGCCGAAGCCCCAGGGCGCCATGAACTCGTGGATCCGGTCGACCCCCATCTCGTAGGCGAGCTTGTAGTAGTAGGTGTCGCTCGAAACGACGATCGACTTGCGCAGGTCGACCGTGCCGTGGCCGCCGGGGCGCGAGTCGCGGAATCGGTGCTTGCCGAGCATGAAGTAGCCGGGATCCGAGATCGTGTCGCCCGGTGAGCGCGCGCCGGTGCTCAGCGCCGCCAGCGCCATGAAGGGCTTGTACGTCGACCCCGGCGGGTAGGTGCCGCGCAGCGGCCGGTTCAGCATCGGCGTGTCCGGGTCTTCGTTCAGGCCGCGCCAGGTCTGCGTGTCGATGCCGTCGATGAACAGGTTCGGGTCGAAGGCCGGCGCCGAGACCATCGCGAGCACGTCGCCGGTCTTCGGCTCGATCGCCACCAGCGCGCCGCGCCGACCGCCGTACAGGTCCTCGGCGAGCTTCTGCAGCCGGATGTCGATCGACAGGATCAGGTTCGAGCCGGGCACCGGCGGGGTATGCGACAGCGAACGCACGACGCGACCGCCGGCCGACACCTCGACTTCCTCGGCGCCCGGCCGACCGTGCAACTGCTCCTCATAGGACAGCTCGACGCCGATCTTGCCCGTATGCGTGGAGCCGGCGTAGCGCGAGCCGATCTCGCGTTCGTCGAAGCGGCGCTTGTCGTCGGGAGAGATGCGCCCGATGTAGCCGAGCACGTGGACGGCCGACTGCCCCAGCGGATAGTTGCGGAACAGGCGCGCACGGATTTCGACGCCCGGGTGGCGAAAACGCAGCACCGCCAGCCGGGCGACCTCCTCGTCGGTGAGCCGGACCTTGATCGGCACGCTGTCGGCGGTACGGGCCTCGGCGGCCAGCCGCCGGAAGCGGCGTCGCTCGAGCGGCGTGATCTCGACGATCTCCGCCAGCGCGTCGATCGTTTCGTCGAGCTTCGCGTAGCCGATCCGCTTGGGCGACAGTTCCAGCGTATATGCCGACACGTTCTCGGCGAGCAGCACGCCGTTGCGGTCGTAAATCAGTCCGCGCGACGGCGGCACCGGCACCAGCGCGATCCGGTTGTCCTCGGCCTGCGCATGAAACGCCTCGTAGCGATGGACCTGCAGCCAGGAGAAGCGCGCCAGCAGCAGGCCGAAGCAGACGACGACCAGCAGCATGGCCACGACAAGGCGTACCCGCAGGCGGCGCAGCTCGCGTTGCGTGTTGCGGACTTCCACCATCGTTCTAGATCGGCCGGTTTTCGTCGTGGTCGACGGCTCGGCGCTGCGGCGCCAGCAGCAGCCAGTCGGCCAGCGGCCACAGCAGCGCCGTCGCGACCCCCTGCAGGAACCACAGCCAGCCCGGGAAGCTGCCGCCCAGCGCGATCCGCGCGATCAGCGTGGCGGCCTGCGCGACGAGGAACAGCGGCAGCACGTGCATCACCTGCGCCGGCATGCTGAACCAGGGCACGCGGCGATGCAGGCTCATCGCGCCGTAGGACAGTATCGTGTAGGCCAGTGCATGCTCGCCGAGCAGCGACGCGTCGTGCACGTCCATCAGCAGCCCGAACAGGAAGGCGACGCCGATGCCGACCATGCGCGGCTGGTGAATGTTCCAGAACACCAGCGCCAGCGCGAGGAACTCGGGGACGACCGGCGCGCGTCCCCAGGGCAGCAGGTCGAGCAGGAACGCGACGACCAGCGAGAACGTGATGAAGCCGCGGCTGGCCGGCAGCAGCAGGTGCTCGTGCGGCATCGGCATCTCAACCCCTCCGTCCGCGGCGCCGTGGGTCGGGCTGCGGCTCGGCCGCCTGCGGCGCGTCGGCCGGCGGGTCGACCAGCAGCACGAGCAGCACGATAAGCGCCACGACGGTCCACAGCAGCGCCGTGGCGTAATCCGGTCCGACGAGGTTTTCCAGCCACGCTTTCATGCCAACCCTCCTTAGCGCCCGCGACAGGCCCGCGACAGGAAGGAACACTAGACTCCGCGAT
>CALLYQ010000359.1 GCA_937858875.1 uncultured Lautropia sp.
AGCCTCGTCGACGACCCGGTCGGCGGCCTGCTGGCGATGCCGGTCAGCGATACGGTCAAGCGCGCGGTGTCCGCGACCCCCGCGAGTGTTGGCGAAACCGTCCCGCGTGCCGGACTATGGCTGGCTCAGACACCGCAGATGTTCCGCTTCGGCCTGCTGCTCGATGCCCTCACGCGATTCGACGACGTGACGGACGAGGCGAGCGCCATCGAGCGCGCCGGCCTGTCGCCGAAGCTGGTGCCCGGGGCCTTGTCGAACTTCAAGGTGACGAGCGCCGAAGACCTGGTGACGATGCGTCGATTGCTCGAAGGCGCACCGGCGAGGCAGCCCACGCAATGAATCCGCAGGATTTCCGGATAGGGCAGGGCTACGACGTGCACGCGCTGGTGCCCGGCCGCCCGCTGATTGTCGGCGGCGTGACGATCCCGCACAGCCACGGGCTGCTCGGCCACTCCGACGCCGACGTGCTGCTGCACGCGATCACCGATGCCGTGCTCGGCGCCGCCGCGCTCGGCGATATCGGCCGGCACTTTCCCGACACCGATCCGCGCTTCGCCGGTGCCGACAGCGGAGTGTTGTTGCGCGAAGCCGTTGCGCGCGCGCGCAGCGCCGGTTTCGTCATCGTGAACATCGATTCGACGATCATCGCGCAGGCGCCGCGGATGGCCGCGTACATCGCTGCGATGATCGAGCGGATCGCAGCGGCCACCGGCCTGGAACCCGGCCGCGTGAACGTGAAGGCGAAGACCAACGAGCGGCTGGGCTTCACCGGCCGCCGCGAGGGGATCGCCGCCGAAGCGATCGCGCTGCTGGTGCGCACAAAACGACTGACAGGAGGAGACCAGGCATGAGCGAACGACTGAAGTACCTGCTGGACGAAGACCGGATCCCGAGGTACTGGTACAACATCCAGGCCGACCTGCCGCAGGCCGCGCCGCCGGTGCTGCACCCGGGCACGATGCAGCCGGTCGGCCCCGACGACCTGGCGCCGCTGTTTCCGATGTCGCTGATCGCGCAGGAGGTGAGCACCGAGCGCGAGATCGAGATTCCGGAGCCGGTGCGCGACATCTATCGGCTCTGGCGGCCGGCGCCGCTGTTCCGTGCGCGCCGCCTGGAGAAGGCGCTCGGCACGCCGGCGAAGATCTTCTACAAGTACGAAGGCGTCAGCCCGGCCGGCAGCCACAAGCCGAACACTGCCGTTGCGCAGGCCTTCTACAACCGCGAGGCCGGCGTCAAGCGTCTGTCGACCGAGACCGGCGCCGGACAGTGGGGCTCCTCGCTGGCCTTCGCGGGCGCGCTGTTCGGCATCGACGTCACCGTATTCCAGGTGCGCGTGTCCTACGATCAGAAGCCGTACCGGCGCGCGCTGATGGAGTCCTATGGTGCGCGCTGCATCGCGTCGCCGTCGAACGAGACGGCCAGCGGCCGCGCGATCCTCGAGCGCCGCGCCGACCACCCGGGCAGTCTCGGCATAGCGATCTCCGAGGCCGTCGAGATCGCCGCCCAGCGCGAGGACACGAAGTACGCGCTGGGCTCGGTGCTGAATCACGTGCTGCTGCACCAGACCGTCGTCGGGCTCGAGGCGATGGAGCAGATGCGAATGGCCGAGGCCTGGCCCGACGTCATCGTCGGCTGCACGGGCGGCGGCTCGAACTTCGCCGGCATCGCGTTCCCGTTCATCGGTGAGGCGCTGCGCGGTGGTGCGAAGCCGCGTATCGTCGCGGTCGAGCCCGCCGCCTGCCCGTCGCTGACTCGCGGCAAATATGCCTACGACTTCGGCGACACGGCGCACCTGACCCCGCTGACGAAGATGCATACGCTCGGCTCGACCTTCACGCCGCCGGGGTTCCATGCCGGCGGGCTGCGCTACCACGGGATGGCGCCGCTGGTTTCGCACGTGAAGGAACTCGGCTTGATCGAGGCGATCGCCTATCACCAGACCGAATGCTTCGCCGCCGGCGTGCAGTTTGCACGCACCGAGGGCATCCTGCCGGCGCCCGAGGCGAACCACGCGGTCAAGGGGGCGATCGAAGAGGCACTGCGCTGCAAGCGCGAAGGCTGCGCCGAGACGATCCTGTTCAACCTGTGCGGCCACGGTCACTTCGACATGCAGGCCTACAGCGACTATGCGGCCGGCAAGCTGACGGACCAGCAGTACGATGAAAGCGAACTGGCGATGGCGCTGTCGGGCCTGCCCAGCGTGCCGGAACCGGCCTGAATGCGCTTCGCGACCACGGCAGCCGGCGAACAGGCCTGGAATGCGGCGGCACTCGCCGCCGATCCGGCCGTGCCGGCTTTCCGGGTCTGGATCTGGCCGCGCCCTGCGATCGTGCTCGGCCGCTCGCAGCGCAAGCTGCTTGCAGAGGTGCTCGACCGGGCCGGCGCCGGCAAT
>CALLYQ010000360.1 GCA_937858875.1 uncultured Lautropia sp.
CGGCCGCAATGGGCTTGCATGCATCCAGCCGCTCGCTTCGCTGAAGGAGCCCGTCGTGCTGCGGCCGCTGCCGGGATTTCCGGTCGTGCGCGACCTGATCGTCGACATGACGCAGTTCTTCGCGCACTACCACTCGGTGCGGCCATGGCTGATCAGCGACCAGCCGCCGCCCGAACGCGAGCGGCTGCAGAGCCCGGCCGATCGCGAGGCGCTCGACGGCCTCTACGAATGCATCCTGTGTGCCTGCTGCTCGGGGTTCTGTCCGTCGTACTGGTGGAATCCCGACAAGTTCATCGGGCCTGCCGGGCTCTTGCAGGCCTACCGCTTCATCGCCGACAGCCGCGACACGGCCACGGCCGAGCGGCTCGATTTCCTCGACGACGTGTACCGGCTGTACCGTTGCCGCACGATCATGAACTGCACCGAAGTCTGCCCGAAGGGACTAAGTCCCTCGCATGCGATCGAGCGCATCCGCCGGACGATGATCGACCGCTCCTCCTAGTGGGCCGGAGCGCGCGGTCTCCGGAGCGGGGGCTGCGCGAATCGTTGCGCGCCGGGCCCCATGCCCGGCTATAGTTCGGCATGGTCATCGATTCGCTTGCAAGGATGTTCGGTGCCGCCCGTCCGGTCGACTGGTGGCGCGGTGTCGACGACATGTGGCGCTGGGGCGCCCGGGTCCGCGACATCTGGGCCTACGATGCCGCCGGACCGGCCGAGCAGGCGGCGATCCGCTTGCGCCGCACGGCGGCGCTGCTCGAGCACGCACGCACGCATTCGGCCTTCTTTCGTGCGCACTATCGCTACGTGGCCCCGGGCTGCACCGAGCTGGCCTCGTATCCGCCGGTCTCGCGCAAACAGTTGATGGGCAGCTTCGACGATTGGGTCACCGACCCCGACATCCGGCTGTCCGACGTCCTTTCCTTCGTTTCCGACCCCGCGCGGATTGCCGAGCCCTACCTCGGCAAGTACGCGATCTGGACCAGCTCCGGCACCACCGGCATTCCGGGCATCTACGTGCAGGATGCCGATGCGCTGGCGCTCTACAACGCGCTGATGTCCACGCGCTTCGAATTCGGCCCCGAGATTCCGGATCCCCGGCAGATGTTCTCCGGGCAGTCGCGAATGGCCTTCGTCGCTGCGCTCGA
Organism: uncultured Lautropia sp.; assembly: GCA_937858875.1. Lineage (GTDB taxonomy): Bacteria > Pseudomonadota > Gammaproteobacteria > Burkholderiales > Burkholderiaceae_E > Zeimonas. Next base: position 1,146 of record CALLYQ010000360.1, read on the forward strand.
CGGGCATTTCGCCGGGGTCGTGTCCTGGGAGCGGCAGCGGAATCTGCATCCGGCACTGGCGGCCACCGCGCGCTCGTTCTCGATCCTGCAACCCTTGCCCGAGCTCGTCGCGCAACTGAACGACTGGCGGCCGGCCTTCGTCGCCAGCTATCCGACGATGCTCACCTTGTTGGCGCGCGAGCAGGCCGAAGGGCGGCTCAGGATCAGCCCGCGTGCGCTCTGGTGCGGTGGCGAGGGTCTCACCAGCGCCGACCGGCAGTTGATCGGCGAGAGCTTCGGCTGCCCGATCGCCGAAGACTACGGCGCCTCCGAGTGCATGAACATGGCGTTCGGCTGCAGCCACGGGCGACTGCACATCAACGACGACTGGGTCGTCATCGAGCCGGTCGACGAGAACTGTCGGCCGGTGCCGCCCGGCGAACCCTCGGTGACCGTGCTGATCACGAACCTGGCCAACCGCGTGCAGCCGCTGATCCGCTACGACCTGAGCGACAGCGTGACGATCGACGCCACGCCCTGCGCCTGCGGCAGCGGCCGTCCGTCGCTGCGGGTCGAGGGCCGGCGCGACGACGTGCTGACGCTGCGCGGCGAGGCCGGGGGCTTCGTACGCATCCTGCCGCTGGCCGTGGAAACGGTGCTCGAGGAGCAGGCCGGCATCTACCGGTTCCAGCTGATCCAGACCGGCATCGGCACGATCAGGCTGCGGCTCGATTCGCGTGCCGCGCGCCAGCGCAACAGCGATTTCCGCAAGGCAGAGAAGGCGCTCCGGTCGTTCCTGAAGCGGCACGGCTGCCACGCGGTGAGCATCGCGCTCGATCCGGAGTTGCCCGAAAAGCATCCGGTCAGCCGGAAGCTGCGCCAGGTCATGGTGCTGTCCGAGGTGCGCGCCGCGCTCTGATGTTCAGCTACCGTCACGCGTTTCACGCCGGCAACCATGCCGACGTTCTCAAGCATCTGGTCCTCGTTCGGCTGCTGCGCCACCTGGCGACGAAGGACGCGCCGTTCTGGGTCGTCGACACGCACGCTGGCGCCGGCCTGTACGCCTTGCGCGGCGAGTGGGCAAGCCGGCGCGGCGAGTTCGCCGATGGCATCGGCAGGCTCTGGCGCTGTGCCGATGTCCCGCCGGCGGTCGCCGACTACCTCGACGAAGTCGGTGCCGTGAACGGCGACGGCGGGCAGTTGCACCATTACCCGGGCTCGCCTTTCATCGCGCTGCGCGCACTGCGCGAGCGCGACCGCCTGCGGCTGTTCGAACTGCACGGCAACGAGAGCAAGGTCCTCGCGGGCAACATCGCGGAAGCCGGCCGCGATGCGATCCGGCGCACGATCGTGCGCTGCGAAGACGGCTTCGATGCGCTGAAGTCGTTGTTGCCGCCGCCGCCTCGCCGGGCGCTGGTGCTGATCGATCCGTCGTACGAGGACAAGGGCGACTACCGGCGTGTGCTGGCCACGCTGCGCGATGCGCTGGCGCGCTTCGCCACCGGCTGCTATGCGATCTGGTATCCGCAGGTGCAGCGACACGAAGCGGCCGAACTGGCGCGCCGGCTCGAGCGGCTGCCGGGCACGCGCTGGCTGCATGCGACGTTGACCGTGCGCGCACCGTCGCCCGACGGCCTCGGGCTGCACGGCAGCGGCATGTTCGTGATCAATCCGCCGTGGACGCTGCAGCCGGCACTCGAGGCGAGCCTGCCCTGGCTCGCGCGAGTGCTGGCGCAGGATGCCGCTGCCGGTTTTACGCTGCGCAGCCTTACTTCTTGAGCCAGGGCGGCGAGATCGGCTCGGCCGTGCGCACGTGCTTGGGGAACACGACTTCGCGGCCGCAATCGGGCTGCCACTGCGCAAACAGCATGTTCGGGTGCTTGCCGCCGGCCTCGACGTCGTGCGACTCGTCGAACTCGATCAGCCCGGGGATGCCTTCGTAGCTGGTTTTCTCGAGCTCGACGACGACCGCATCGGCGTCGGTCTTGCCGGCGCGCGCTACCGCCTCGGCATAGATGTGCACGGAGTCGTACGAGGCGAAGGCGGTGTAGACCGGCGAGCGGCCGGTGCGCTCCTTGAAGGCGTCGAAGAACGGGATCGTCTTCGAGGTCAGCGGCGCGCGGATCGCGAAGTTGCCGGCGACGTGCGAGACCGCCTTGCCGTCGAGGCGTTCGCAGAAGTCGCCGTCCATCGCCTTCACGTCGATGCCGCCGTAGGGCACCGGCACCTGGCCGTCGTGCCACTGCTTGGCGAAGATGTCGCTCGACGCGTGCGCGAGGACGACGACGATGAAGCCGGCGCCCGAGTTGCGGATCTTGGAGAAGAGCGGCGAGAAGTCCGAAGTCTGCGTATCGAACAGCTCGCTGAAGCGCACGTCGGCGCCGGCGTCGGTCGCGCCCTTGCGCAGGATCGGCACCAGATCCTGCACCCACTTGGCGTTCTCGCCGACGATCGCGACGTCCTTGATGCCCAGCTCGCCGATCACGAAATCGGAAATGAAGGTCGTCAGCTGGCGCGCCTGCTCGGCGGCGTTGATCGGGCCGACGCGGAAGATGTACTTGTAGTTTTCGTAGTCCTTGCTCACGCGCTGCGTGATCGCCGGCGATGCGGCACCGACGCCGAGGTAGACGGTCTTCGCGCGTGAGATGTGCGGCAGTTGCGCGAGCGTGACGCCGCTGGTGAAGCCGCCGATCAGCACGTCGACCTTGTCCTCGGAGGTCAGCTTCTTGATCGCGTTGATGCCGGCCTCGGGCTTCTCGGTCTCATCGGCGACGACCATCTCGAGCTTGCGCCCGAGCACGCCGCCCTTGGCGTTGACTTCGTCGATCGCCATCTGGACCGCGTCCTGCGTATCGCGTCCGACCTGGAGCTGGATGGCCGTGGGCACGCCGATCTTGATCGGCGCGCTTTGGGCGAAGGCGGCCGGCGCGACAGGCATGGCCAGGGCGGACGCAAGGGCGAGCGTCGGCAGTGAACGAAACTTCATCGAACTGTCTCCTTATATCTTTCAGTTGATTCAAACTTCAGCGTGCAGCGGGTTGGTGAA
>CALLYQ010000361.1 GCA_937858875.1 uncultured Lautropia sp.
GTCGACGTCGTCGTAGCAGACCGGCACCAGGTCCTCGCCGAAGCCACGCTTGTGCGCAGCCACCGCCGACGACATGCACAGCCGCGAATTCGTGTCGATATTGGCGCTGCCGATGAATCCCTTCATCAGTTTGTTGGCGACGTAGTAGTCCTCGGTCAGCAGCTGTCCCGACACGTAGAACGCGACGGCGTCGGGCCCGTGCCGATCGACCGTGCGCCGCAGGCCGTCGGCAACCGTCTGCAGGGCCGTGCCCCAGGAAGCGGTCCGAAGCGACGAAGCTTCGCCGCGGGCCGAACGGATCGCAGGGCGCAGGAGCCGGCCTTCGAGGCCGATCGTCTCGGCCAGCGCCGAGCCTTTCACGCACAGCCTTCCGCGATTCGATGCATGGGTCTCGTCACCGGTCACGGCGATGCTGCCGTTTTCGCGCGACTCGACCCGCAGGCCGCAGCCCACGCCGCAATACGGGCAGGTCGTCCTGGTCATGCTGTCCGCGCCTCGCAGCAGACCCGGCCGAACAGCAGGCGATCGCGCAGCGCGGAAACGTCGGCGCGGCTTTCGATCAGCTCGAAGAACCAAGCGCTGTCGGAGACGTCGCCGTACAGCACGGCGCCGACCAGGCGGCCGTCCTCTAGCACCAGCCGCTTGTAGACGCCGCGGCGCGGATCGCGAAATACCAGGTCTTCGCTGCCGGCGCCGCCGATGATGTCGCCGGCCGAGAACAGCTCCACGCCGGTCACCTTCAGCCGCGTCGCGCTGGCCCGGTTCACGTAGCGTCGATGGCCGGCGCCGGCCAGGTGCGCGCCGCAGACCCGCGCCTGCTCCCAGATCGGCGCCACCAGCCCGAAGGTCGCGCGCCGGTGCTCGACGCATTCGCCGACCGCATAGATGCGCGGGTCGTAGGTCTGCATCGTGTCGTCGACGATCACGCCGCGTTCGCAGTGCACGCCGGCATCGCGCGCCAGAGTAATCTCCGGCCGTACGCCGGCGGTCATCACGACGAGGTCGGCCGGCAGTTCGACACCGTCGTCGAGGCGCACGGCCGAGACCCGCTGCGAACCGACGATCTCCGCCGTGTTGGCGCCAAGCAGGAAGCGCAGCCCTTTCAGTTCGAGCGCGTTCCTCAGCAGTTCGGCGGCCGGCCGGTCGAGCTGGCGGTCCATCAGCCGGTCGGCGAGGTGCACGACGGTGACGTCCATGCCCTGGCGCAGCAGGCCGTTGGCCGCCTCGATGCCGAGCAGTCCGCCACCGATGACGACCGCGTGACGGTGACTGCGCGCGGCCTCGAGCATCGCCTCGACGTCGCGCAGATCGCGGAACGACAGCACGCCGGGCAGCGCATGGCCGGGCACCGGCAACACGACCGGCGTGGACCCGGTCGCCAGCAGCAGGCGATCGTAGCCGACCTCGACGCCCGAGCGCGCGCGTACGACGCGACGCTTGCGGTCGATCCCTGCGACCGGATCGCCGGCGAACAGGAGGATGCCGTGCCGTTCGTACCACTCCGGAGTATTGAGCATGATCTCGTCGACGCGCATCTCGCCCGCGAGCACCGGCGACAGCATGATCCGGTTGTAGTTGCCGTGCGGCTCGGCGCCGAACACCGTGATGTCGTACAGGTCGGGCGCAAGCTTCAGCAGTTCCTCGACGGTGCGCATTCCCGCCATGCCGTTGCCGACGACGACCAGCGACGGGCGTGCGGCGTCGGCATCGACATCGTCGGTCGCTGTCTCGGTCTCGGTCTCGGCCAGCGCACTGTCGACCAGCACCTGCCCGTCGACGAGGCGGACCGGCCAGCTGCGCACCGGCTTGTCCGGCACTTCGAGGCACTCGCCGGTAGCGAGATCGAAATGCTGCTTGTAGATCGGCGAGGCCACGACGATGCGCTCACCGAGGTTGCCGACCAGACCGCGCGACAGCACGGCGGCACCCGAATCCGGATCGAGGTTGTCGATCGCGAAGACGCGCTGCTCGCCCGGTGCGACGACACGGAACACCGCCACCTGTTCGCCGCCGACCAGCGCGCAGACGCCGGTGTTCGGCACAATCGCGTCGATCGCGCAGACCGTGGTCCAGCCCGATGCCCTGTTCATTGGGTGCTCTCCTGAAAATCTGCCTTCACGACCACGGGAATCCGCACCGGCCGGGACTTCGGCCGTTCGCCGGAACGCGCGGGCCGGATCTGGCCACGCTCCTCGACGAACACGATGTTCCGGTCGGCCTGCTCGCTGTTGACGAAATGACGGAAGCGGCTGCGCGTCGCCGGATCCTCGACCGCGCGCTTCCACTCGCATTCGTAGCTGTCGACGAGCCGCTGCATCTCGGCTTCGAGTTCGGTGCCGATCGACAGGCTGTCGTCGATGACGACGGCCTTCAGGTAGTCGAGCCCGCCTTCGAGGTTCTCCCGCCAGGTGCTGGTGCGCTGCAGCCGATCTGCGGTGCGCACGTAGAACATCAGGAAGCGGTCGATGTAGCGGACCAGCGTGGTGCGATCGAGGTCGCTGGCGAACAGTTCGGCATGCCGCGGCTTCATGCCGCCGTTGCCGCAGACGTACAGGTTCCAGCCCTTGTCGGTGGCGATGACACCGATGTCCTTGCCCTGCGCCTCGGCGCATTCGCGCGTGCAGCCGGAGACGCCGAGCTTGATCTTGTGCGGCGCGCGCAGGCCCTTGTAGCGGTTCTCGAGCGCGATCGCCAGGCCGACGCTGTCGTCGACGCCGTAGCGGCACCAGGTCGAGCCGACGCAGGACTTCACCGTGCGCAGCGACTTGCCGTAGGCATGCCCGGTCTCGAAACCAGCGGCGATCAGTTCTTCCCAGATCGATGGCAACTGCTCGACGCGCGCGCCGAACAGGTCGACGCGCTGGCCGCCGGTGATCTTCGTGTACAGCCCGTATTTCTTCGCGATGCGGCCGACCGCGATCAGGCCGTCGGGCGTGACCTCGCCGCCCGGCATGCGCGGCACGACCGAGTAGCTGCCGTCCTTCTGGATGTTGCCGAGGAAATAGTCGTTGGAGTCCTGCAGGCTCGCGTGCTCCTTCTTCAGCACGAAGTCGTTCCAGCACGAGGCGAAGATGCTGGCCGCGACCGGCTTGCAGATGTCGCAGCCGAGCCCCTTGCCGTGCCGGTCCAGCAGCTCGTCGAAGCTGCGGATGCCGCCGACGCGCACCAGGTGATACAGCTGCTGGCGCGAGTAAGCGAAGTGCTCGCACAAGTGGTTGTCGACGGCCAGGCCCTGCTTCTTCATCTCGGCCTTCATGATCTGCGTGAGCAGCGACACGCAGCCGCCGCAGCTCGTGCCGGCCTTCGTGCAGCGCTTCAGCGCGCCGATGCTGGTCGCGCCGCCGGCAACCGCTTCGCAGATGTCGCCCTTCGAGACGTTGTTGCACGAGCAGATCTGCGCGCCTGCCGGCAGCGCATCGACACCCAGTCCCGGCGCCGCCTGCCCGTCGAAGCGCGGCAGGATCAGCTGCTCCGGCGATTCGGGCAGCTCGATGCGGTTCAGCATCGTCTGCAGCAGCGAACCGTACTCGGCCGCGTCGCCGACCATCACCGCCCCGAGCAGATACTTGCCGCAGTCCGAGACGACCAGCTTCTTGTAGACCTGCCGGCGTTCGTCGCTGTACTGCCAGGTACGGCTGCCCAGCGTCGCGCCGTGTGCATC
>CALLYQ010000362.1 GCA_937858875.1 uncultured Lautropia sp.
CGTACCCGGCGGGCGTGCTGCGCTTCGACGCCTGGGACGGCTACCCCCGCTCGCTTCATCGCCTGCTCGCGTACATCGCGACGCACCGGTTGCAGCGCCTGGTATTCGTCTCCGGCGACGAGCACCTGTCCTGCGTCGCCCGCATCGAACTCGAAGCCGACGACGGCCAGACACTGGCCACCTTGCACTCGGTGCACTGCTCGGCCCTGCATGCGCCGTGGCCCTTCGCGAACTCGCGTCCGGCGGACTTCGTCGCCAGCGAGCGCTTCGAGATCGAACGGCACGATGCCAACGCCGTGGGAAGGCTCTGGTGCCGGGTCGTCCGGACCGACTTCGTGCCGATGAAGTCGGGCTTCGCCCGGATCGTCGCCGAGCGGCAGCAGGGCAACTGGATGCTGAACTGCGAGTTCTTCGACGGCACCCGCGAAGGCGCTGCTCCGATGCAGCTGCGCTATCCGCTGGACGCGACCGGCGCATAGAATCGGGTGCATTCCCTGTTCGCCTGGAGACTTCGCCATGTCCGATAACGTCGTCGCCTTCATCGGCACCGGTGCGATGGGTGCGCCGATGGCCACGAACCTGCTGGCCGCCGGGTTCGGGCTGCGGGCCTGGAACCGCAACCCGGCGCGCGCGCAGCCGCTGGCCGACCGCGGCGCGACGATCTGCGAGTCGATCGCCGACGCGATGAACGGCGCTCGGTTCGTCGTCTCGATCGTGGCCGACGACGAAGCCACGCGGACGGTGATGCTCGGCGACGACGGTGTCGTCGCCCGCGCCGCGCCCGGTACGCTGATCGTCGATTCGAGCACCAATACGCCGGCCATGGTGCGCGAGGTCGCCGACGCCGCCGCAGCGCGTGGACTGCGGCACCTCGACGCTCCAGTGTCGGGCAGCGTGCCGCAGGCGCGCAACGCCGAGCTCGTCTTCATGATCGGCGGCGAGGCCGGCGACTTCGAGTCGGCTAAACCGCTGTTCGACGCAATGGGCCGCCAGGCCGTGCACGCCGGCGGGCATGGCGCGGGCGCCACGGTGAAGCTCGTCAACAACATGCTGTCCGGAACGATGAACGCGGCGCTCGCCGAGGCGTTGTCGATCGCCGAAGCCGCCGGCGTCTCGCGCGACGCGGCGCAGGCGATCCTGCCGCAAGGCGCGGCCGGATCGCGCCTGATGGTCAGCAAGATCCCGAAGATGCTGGATCGCGACTTCTCGCCGCTGTTCCAGCTCGCGCTGATGGACAAGGACCTGCGCTACTTCCTCGCACTCGCGCAGCAGGTGGACCGGCCCGCGCCGATCGCCGGACTGGTGCGCAGCCAGATGCAGGCCGCCCGCCGCGCGGGTCTCGGGGCGCTCGACGTCAGCGCGATCTGGCTGCAAGCCACCGGTGACCGCAGCGACAACGAGTGATGCTGAAGACGATCGCGAACTTCTTCGAGCGGCAACTGGGCGGCGCCGAAGCCACGAGCCGGCGCCAGCACTCGATCGAACTCGCAACGGCGGCCCTGCTCGCCGAAATGGCGCGCATCGACGGGAAGATCTCGGATGACGAGCGCCGGATCGCGCTGAGAGCGGTGCGCGACAAGCTCGGGCTCGATGCCGCCGAGGCGGCGGAGCTGTTCGCACTGGCCGAGCAGGAAGCGCGGCAGGCGACCGACTACTTCCAGTTCACGTCACTGATCAACCGCCACTTCGACGCCGACGCGAAGATGCGCATCGTCGAACTGATGTGGCGGGTGGCCATGGCCGACGGCGCGGTCGATGCGCACGAACGCCACCTGATCCGACGCATCGCCGACCTGATCCATGTACCGCACGCCGACTTCGTGACCGCGCAGCGGCGCGCCGGGGAGGCCGGCTGATCGACACGAACGCGCGGGACAGGGCATGATCGCAAGCCGGCGCCGACCGGCGATTCGCACAAGATGAACGGCAACAACGAGGGGACGACCCATGGGACTGAAGAAACAGCTCGATCGCCTGCTGCAGGCCGCCGTCGACCGGGGCGACATTCCCGGCGTAGCCGCGATCGCAATCGAGCAGGACGCGACGATGTACGAAGGCGCGTTCGGAAAACGGGTCATGGGCCAGGAGCCGCCGATGACGCTCGACACCGTGGCCTGGATCGCGTCGATGACGAAGGCAGTCACAGGCGCGGCAGCGATGCAGCTCGTCGAGCAGGGGCGGCTCGCACTCGACGAGCCCGCCAGCAGATGGGCACCCTCGCTCGCCGACGCCAAGGTGCTCGACGGCTTCGATGAGGCCGGCGCCCCGATCCTGCGGCCTCCGAAGCGCGAAATCACCTTGCGCCACCTGCTGACGCATACCGCCGGCTTCAGCTACGACTTCTGGAGCGGCGACATCATCCGCTGCATGGAGGCTGCCGGCACACCGCCGATCATCAGCTGCCAGGACCAAGCGCTCACGACGCCGCTGCGCTTCGATCCGGGCGAGGGCTGGGATTACGGCATCAACATCGACTGGGTCGGAAAGTTGGTCGAAGCGGTCAGCGGCAAGCGCCTCGGCCAATACATGGAAGAAAACCTGTTCGCGCCTCTCGGCATGGGCGATACGGCGTTCAGGATCCGCGACGACATGCGCTGGCGTCTCGCGAAGATCCACCAGCGAGGCGAGCTCGGCAGTCTCGAGCCGCAGCCCGAGCTGGAGATTCCCCAGGAGCCGCAGTTCGAGATGGGCGGCGGCGGCCTGTACTCGACCGCCATCGACTACCTGAAGTTCGTGCGGATGATCCTCGAGGAAGGTCGCGGCAACGGCAACCAGGTGCTGAAGCCCGAGACGGTCGCGATGATGTCGCGTAACCAGATGGGTGACCTTCGCGTGCGACCGCTGCACACCGCGATGCCGAGCCTGAGCAACGACGCCGAGTTCTTCCCCGGCCTGCCGAAGACCTGGGGCCTGAGCTTCATGATCAACGAGGAAGAAGCGCCGACCGGGCGTCCCGCCGGCAGCCTGGCGTGGGCGGGGCTGGCGAACTCGTACTACTGGATCGACCCGAAGAACGGCATCGGCGGGGTCTTCATCACGCAGATCCTGCCGTTCGCCGACGTCAAGGCGCTGCCGCTGTACCTGGCCTTCGAGAAGGCGGTCTACGATTTCCGTTGAACCTGCCGGTGCGGCCCTGCATCGGCCGCGCCGCGACCAGGCTGAAGGGTCAGTCCGCCAGCGCGCCGTGCAGCTCGACGAACTCCTGCGTCAGCTTGTGGCGCGGGTCGAAGTGGATCATCGGGCGTGCCTGCTCGTGTGATTCCTTGATGCGCACGCTCGAGCTCAGGTAGGGCTCGAGCACCGGCAGCCCTTCTTCGACCAGTTCCTGGACCGTGCGCTGCGGCAGGCTCGCGCGCGCCTGGAACTGGTTGACGACGATGCCGCCGACCTCCAGCCGATCGTTGTGGTCGGCCCGGATTTCCTGCACGCTTTCGAGCAGGCTGTAAAGCGCGCGGCGCGAGAAGTCGTCGCAGTCGAACGGAATCAGACAGCGATCAGCGGCGATCAGCGCCGAGCGCGTGTAGAAGTTCAGCGCCGGCGGCGTGTCGATGTAGACGCGGTCGTAGTGCTCTTCGAGCGCGACCAGCGCATCGCGCAGCTTGTAGATCTTGTAGCGCGACTCGAGCTTGCCGTGGATCTCCTCGAGCCGCGGGCTGGAGGCCATCAGGTGCAGGTTTTCCCACTGCGTTTCGACGACGAACTCGATCGGCTCGAGCGGGCGCAGTGTGAATGCCAGTGTCTGCTCGAAGAACTCGGCCACGCCCGGGCCGGCGGCGTCAGCCGCTTCGCCCAGCAGGTACTGCGTCGAGTTGCACTGCGGGTCGAGATCGACGACCAGCGTGCGAATACCTTGCGCCGCGCTGATCGCCGCGAGATTGCAGGTGATCGTGGACTTGCCCACGCCGCCCTTCTGGTTGAAGACGACATATCGCATGCGGACCCGCTCCGTTTCGGCTTGATTTGCGCCCGCGACCGGCGACCTCGCCCCGAAAGGTCCGCGGTATGCGAGGGCACCGGATTATATTCCGGCAAGGGGCGAGGGGCGGCCCGGCGGATATTTGCACCCCTGGAGCGCCAGCGTTGCACCCCGGAGCGCCAGCGCCGGATCGGCGACAATGGGGTCGAGCCCGCCGTGCATCGCTTGCGCCGACACACCCGACCGAAAGACCATCCGATGAGCCGATTCTGGAGCGACATCGTTCGCAACCTGAGCCCGTACGTGCCCGGCGAGCAGCCGCGGCAGCCCGGTCTCGTCAAGCTGAACACCAACGAAAACCCGTATCCGCCTTCGCCCGAGGTTCGCGCTGCCATCGAAGCCGAACTCGGCGACACGGCCGCATCGCTGCGCCTGTACCCGGATCCGCAGGGGTCGGTGCTGCGCGAGACGATCGCGTCCCGCGAAGGCCTGTCGCCCGAGCAGGTGTTCGTCGGCAACGGCTCCGACGAAGTGCTGGCCTTCGCATTCCAGGGGCTGCTCGCGCATCGGCGCGCGCTGCGCTTCCCCGACGTCAGCTACAGCTTCTATCCGAGCTGGTGCCGGCTCTACGGCATCGAATACGAGACCGTCGCACTGCGTGAAGGCTTCGATCTCGACGTGGCCGACTACGCCGGCGACGCGCCGGTGATCCTGCCGAACCCGAACGCACCGACCGGCCGCGCGCTGTCGCGAAACGAGATCGCGCGCCTTCTGGCCGCGAACCCGGAATCGCCGATCGTCGTCGACGAGGCCTACGTCGAGTTCGGCGCCGAGACCGCGGCGCCGTTGATCGCCGCACACCCGAACCTGCTGGTGGT
>CALLYQ010000363.1 GCA_937858875.1 uncultured Lautropia sp.
ATGGCCCGCCTGCCCCTGCTCCGGATGGAGAACATCCACAAGCGGTTCGGCCCGAGCTTGAAGCCGATTTCGGGCGCCTTCTCCTCGAAGGGTTCGAGACCCACCACGTCGCGGTAGAAGCGAACGGTCTCGTCGAACTGGTGCGGCGGAACCTTCATGGCGATCACCGCGCTCGGACTCGCCGCCGGCCGCCAACTGGCACCCGAACGCCCGGACCAGACGATCGCGTCGATGACCGCCGCCTTCGGCCTTGGCCAGATCGTCGGTCCGGCGATCGGCGGCTGGCTTGCCGAGCGCAGCGGCGATTTCGTGACCGCCTCGTGGCTGGCGGTGGCCGTGCTGCTGATCGGCGCTGCGCTGACCGCGCGAGCCGACTCGGTGCGCAGGGCTTCGCCCGAGCCGCCGAGAAGCGCTGCTCGCGGCGTTTGAACGCGTCTGCGAGCCAGCCTTCAGCGTGATCCCGAGGGCGATCCCAAAGGCGGCTCAGCGCGCTGCAGGATCTTGCGCATGCGCGCCGGCGCTGTCTCTCGCCTGCCGCACCAAATCGAGCAATTGCGCCTGAACGGCCGGCGAGCAACCCCTGAGCAACTCGGCGGCGGCCTGCTCCTGCAGCTCTCGCAGCTGCGAAAAAAGCGTCTGCCCCCGTGCGCTCAAGTGCAGGCAGCGCACGCGTCTGTCGCTTTTGCTGGCACTGCGCTTCAGCCAGCCCTTGTCCTGCAGCTGCGCCAGGATGCGCGCCATCTGCGCCTTGTCGGTATGGCTGTGTTCGACGAGGTCCTTCTGCGTGATGCCGGGCTCGCGCCCAGTGCGCATCAGCACCCGCATTTCGTTGAAGGTCAACTCCGGATGCAAGTCTTCGAGCGACTTGCGCATGCGCGCGCGAAAGAGCTGCAGAAGCTCGTGCAGGCTCTCGAAAACTTCCACCGGCGTCGGCGAACTCATGGCGGAACAATGGTTGACGAAGTCAACTTATAGATGGATAATAGTGGACTTTATCAACTAACAGCACGCCATGTCCACCCCCGAAATGATGAACGCCATCACGCAGCGCGTACGCCATCCGTTCCGAGCACGCCACGTGCAATTGCTGGCCCGCGAAGCCGTGAGCCCCGGCTTCCTGCGGCTGACGCTCGGTGGCCCCGAACTGAAAGGCTTCCTGAGCGCAGGCTTCGACGATCACGTCAAGCTGATCCTGCCGCAGGCCGGCCAGGACAGGCCCAATCTCCCCGTCATGATCGACGGCCGCCCGCACATCGACGGCGAACGTCCGACGATGCGCGACTACACGCCTTTGCGTTACGCACCGGTCGACGACACGCTGCTGATGGACTTCGCGATCCATGGTCCCGGGCCGGCGGCCGAATGGGCGAGGGGCGCTCCGATCGGACAGTGGCTCGGCCTGGCCGGCCCGCGCGGCAGCCTGCTGGTTCCCGCCGACCTGCAATGGCATTGGCTGTTCGGCGACGAAACCGCCATGCCCGCGATCGAGCGCCGCCTGGCAGAACTGCCGGCCGGCAGTCGCGCCGTCGTGCGGGTTCAGCTCGCCGACCCCGCCGACCGGCGCGCATGGCGCAGCGCGGCGGCGCTGGATCTGCAATGGGTGGATTCGCTGGCCAAAGCGGTTCGGCCGCTGGATATTCCGTTGGGCGACGGCTTCATCTGGGCCGCTGGCGAAAGCCGGACGATGACCGAGTTGCGCAAGCTGCTGCTCGCCAAGCAGCGCGTCGACCCCAAGCGCATGCGCATCGCCTCGTACTGGAAGCGAGGCGCGGTCGGGCACCACGAGGAACTCGGAACAACGCCAACGAGGGGCTCGGCCCCGGATACCGGGCTCGCATCCTGAACGCCTGCGCTCGTGGATGTGCGCGACACGCCGAGCCCGGACCCGCGCTCAGCCCGCGGCTGCGATCGCCTGGTCGATGTCGGCGATCAGGTCATCGATGTGCTCGATGCCGATCGACAGCCGCACCAGCTCCGGCGATACGCCGGCCGACTCCAGCTCGGCCGGCGACAGTTGCCGGTGTGTGGTGCTGGCCGGGTGCGTGGCCAGCGAGCGCACGTCGCCGATATTGACCAGCCGCAGCACGAGCTTCAGCGCGTCGAGGAACTTCTCGCCGGCCTCGCGCCCGCCTTTCAGGCCGAAGGACAGGATTCCCGATGCGCCGCGCGGCAGGTACTTCTTCGTCAGCGCGTGATCGGACGAGCTCTCGAGGCCCGCGTAGCGCACCCATTCGACCTTCTCGTGCGCTTCGAGGTGCCGGGCGACCTTCAGCGTGTTCTCGGAAATGCGCTCCATGCGCAGCGGCAGCGTCTCGAGCCCCTGCAGGATCAGGAAGGCATTGAACGGCGACAGCGCCGCGCCGGTATTGCGCAACGGCACGACGCGCGCACGGCCGATGTAGGCGGCCTCGCCGAGCGCCTCGGTATAGACGACGCCGTGATACGAGGCGTCGGGTTCGTTGAGCCGGCGAAAGCGCGTCTTGTGCTGCGACCACGGGAACTTGCCCGAGTCGACGATGATGCCGCCGATCGAGTTGCCGTGACCGCCGATGTACTTCGTCAGCGCGTGCACGACGATGTCGGCGCCGTAGTCGATCGGGCGCAGCAGGAACGGCGAAGGCACGGTGTTGTCGACGATCAGCGGTACGCCGTGCGCGTGCGCCACCTTCGCGAAGCCCTCGATGTCGGCAACGGCGCCCGACGGGTTGCCTACGCTCTCGATGAAGACCGCTTTCGTCCGATCGTCGATCAGCTTTTCGAACGAGGCCGGATCGGCGCCGTCGGCGAAGCGCGTTTCGATGCCGAACTGCGGCAGCGTGTGCGCGAACAGGTTGTAGGTACCGCCGTAGAGCTTGGTGGCCGAGACGATGTTGTCGCCGGCTTCGGCGATCGTCTGGATCGCGGCAGTGATCGCGCTCATGCCCGAGGCCAGCGCGAGGCCGGCGATGCCGCCTTCGAGCGCTGCGACCCGCTTCTCGAGCACGTCGGTCGTCGGGTTCATGATCCGCGTGTAGATGTTGCCCGCAACCTTCAGGTCGAACAGGTCGGCGCCGTGCTGCGCCGAATCGAACGCGTACGAAGTGGTCTGGTAGATCGGCACCGCCACCGACTTCGTCGTCGCCTCGGGGGTATAGCCGGCGTGGATGGCAAGGGTCTCGGGTTTCATGGGTCGCTCGAACGAGTGGTCGGAAAGGGTTAACCGGACATTGTCGGAGCTGCCCTGACAGGAATCAAGCTCGCTCGCCAGGCGCATTAGCTCATTTCGCTTCGGCACTTGACGCCGTGGACGATTTGTCCGAAAAGCAGGCGAAGCAAGCGTCGTAGAACTTGTTCGTGGGCTGGAGCGCCGCTTCCGAGGGCGCCGGTCGACCTCCGAAGGGGAGAAGCAACACATGCTGACCGTGCTGGCCTACGCGATGGTCATCGTCTTCATGGCGCTGATCATGTCCAAGCGCCTGTCGGCGCTGATCGCGCTGATCCTGGTGCCGATCGCATTCGGGCTGCTCGGCGGCTTCGGCGCCGAACTGGGTCCGATGATGCAGGCCGGCATCGTCAAGCTCGCACCCACCGGCGTGATGCTCGCCTTCGCGATTCTCTACTTCGGCGTGATGATCGACGCCGGCCTGTTCGATCCGCTGGTCCGGAAAATCCTGCGGCTCGTGAAGGGCGATCCGGTGAAGATCGTCATGGGCACGACGCTGCTGGCCATGATGATCTCGCTCGACGGCGACGGCGCCACGACCTACATCCTGACTGTGACCGCGATGCTGCCGCTGTACAAGCGGCTCGGCATGAACCGGCTGGTACTGGCCTGCGTGATCATGCTGTCGGGCGGCGTGTTCAACATCCTGCCCTGGGGCGGCCCCACGGCGCGCGCCGCCAGCGCACTGGGCGTCGATGCGCACGAGGTGTTCGTGCCGATGATCCCTTCGATGGTCGTCAGCGCGATCTGGGTCATGTTCGTCTCGTGGATGCTCGGCATGCGCGAGCGGCGGCGACTGGGCACGATCGACCTGCACGATTTCGATCCGGTGAGCGCGCGCAGCGCCGAGAACCTCGCCGAAGGCGATCGCCCTGCCACCGCGCGGCCGAAGCTGCTGTGGTTCAACCTCGGGCTCACGATCGCGTTGCTGGTCGCCCTGGTCCTCGGCGTACTGCCGCTGGCCGTGCTGTTCATGGTCGCCTTCGCGATCGCGATCATGGTCAACTATCCGCGTCTCGACGAACAGCGCGACCTGCTGGCGCGTCATGCCGAGAACGTGTTGCCGGTGATCACGCTGATCTTCGCGGCCGGCGTTTTCGTCGGCGTCCTGTCGGGCACCAAGATGGTCGACGCGATCGCCGCCAGCGTCGTTTCGATGCTTCCCGACGCGATGGGGCCCTACCTGGCCGTGGTGACCGGCCTGCTCAGCATTCCGTTCACCTTCTTCATCTCCAACGACGCCTTCTATTTCGGCATCGTGCCGATCCTGGCCAAGGCGGCCTCGCTCTACGGCATTGCGCCAGTCGAGATCGCGCGCGCGTCGCTGATCGGCCAGCCGGTTCACTTGCTGAGCCCGCTCGTCGCCTCGACCTACCTGCTTGTGGCGCTGTCCGAAGTCGAGTTCGGCGACCATCAGCGCTTCACGCTGTTCTGGTCATTCACCACCTCGCTGGTCATGCTCGCGTCGGCGATCCTGTTCGGTGTCGTGCCGCTGGTCGGGGGATGAGCATGACGCACGACACGCGATTGCGCCAGGCTACGCCGCGCCGGGCCATACCGCGCCGCGACGCACTGAAGAAGATCGCCACGCTGGCCTTCGCCGCGCCGGCTGCGTCGACTTCGCTCGCCGCACGCGCGCAACGCGCGCGCGACGCCTACGGCACGCTCGGCTACGCACCGCCGGCCGAAGTTCCCGCCGGCTATCCGGCGAGCTACGAAGCACAGCTTCGTGCTGCCGAGGACGAACGCGACCTGCTCGTTTATGGCACGACCGATCTTGCGGTGGCCCAGCCGCTGATCCACGAATTCGAACGCCTGTATCCGCGGATCGTCGTCCACTACGAAGACCTGGGCAGTACCGAACTGCACTATCGCTTCGTGGCCGAGCGGCAACTCGGCCGTCCGTCGGCCGACGTCATCTGGAGCGTGGCGATGGACCAGCAGGCGGCGCTGGTGCAGCACGGCTTCGCCGACGCATACGCGTCGCCGGAACTCGCGGCACTGCCCGCCTGGGCGCATTGGGACCAGCGCCTTTTCGCGACGACCTACGAGCCGGTCGCGATCGCCTACCACCGCAAAACCTGGAGCGCGCGCGGCATACCGCGCACGCGCAAGGCGCTCGCCGATGCGCTCGCATCGGACCTCGCTGCGCTGCGCGGGCGTACGAGCACCTACAACATCGAGAAATCCGGTGTCGGCTTCATGCTCGCGACCGCCGATGCGCAGATGACGGCAAACTACTGGGAGCTGATCCGGGCGCTCGGCCCCACCGAACCGCGGCTGCTGCTGACCACCGACGCGATGCTGCGCCGCGTGGCCAGCGCCGACACGGTGCTCGCCTACAACGTGCTGGGCGCCTACGCGCTCGAAGCGCAGCGGCGCAATCCGGCGATCGAGGTCGTGTTTCCCGAAGACGGCACGCTGGTGGCCTCGCGGCTGGCGCTGATCAGCAACCAGGCCCCCCACCCGAATGCCGCCCGCCTGTGGATCGACTTCCTGCTGTCGCAGCACGGGCAGTCGGTCGCGGCCTCGCGCTCGGGGCTGATCGCCGTTCGGCCGGACGTCGAAGGCGAACACACGGCCAAGAATATGGC
>CALLYQ010000364.1 GCA_937858875.1 uncultured Lautropia sp.
AGCTCGAGCAGCTGCGGGCCTTCGGGCGGTGGACGATAGCGGCGCCAGAGACCGCGCGCGTAGATCGTCGCATGCCGTGCGACATCGGTGATGACGTCTTCGGCTTCAGCCATTCAGACGAAGGTCGCATCGACGAGATCGGACATCGCCGACACGAGCGAGGCCTCGTCGGACAGCGGCGACACCAGGGCCGCACGGCAGGCATCGCGTATCGGTACGCCGCCGGCTTCGAGGCGGGCCGTGGCGATCAGCAGCCTGGTGCTGGGCACTTCGGCCAACCCGCGATCGCGAAGCGCACGCAGGCGGTTGCCCAGTTCGACCAGCGCATGAGCGGTGGCGTGATCGGTCTGCCCTTCGCGCTCGACGATCGCCGTCTCACGCTCGGGCGGCGGGAAATCGAAATCGAGCGCAACGAAGCGTTGTCGCGTGCTGGGCTTCAGATCCTTCAGCATGCGCTGGTAGCCGGGGTTGTACGAGACGACGAGCAGGAAGCCGGGCGCCGCCTCGATCGTCTCGCCGGTCTTGTCGATCGGCAGCATCCGTCGATAGTCGGTCAGCGGATGCAGCACGACGATGGTGTCCTGGCGTGCCTCGACGACCTCGTCGAGATAGCAGATCGCCCCTTCGCGCACCGCTCGCGTCAGTGGGCCGTCTTGCCAGACGGTGCCATCGTGGCGTACGAGAAAGCGTCCGATCAGGTCGCTCGCGCTGAGGTCGTCGTGGCACGAGATCGTGATCAGCGGCCGATCCAGCCGCCAGGCCATGTGCTCGACGAAACGCGTCTTGCCGCAACCGGTCGGCCCTTTCAGCATCACGGCCAGGCCGCGCGCATGGCACTGCTCGAAGACCGCGACCTCGTTGCCCGACGGCAGGTAGTACGGCTCGGCGCCGCGCTGCCGCTGTTGCCGAAGGACCTCGGTCGAAGGATCCGCCGCCGGGATCAAGCTCGCGGCGCCGCCGCCAGCCGCTGCCCTTCGGGCTCGGGCTCGCGTGTCGTTTCGAAGCTCGGCGCGTAGCGGAAGAAGTCGATGATGAACATCGCGACCCCGACCGCGAAGATCGACGCGCAGATGACCAGCATCACGAAGTGCACCTGGATCTTCAGTTGTGCATCGAGATAGCCGAGCCCGAGCACGCGTTCCAGATAGACCTGGCCGATGCCGGCGGTCGCGAATGCGAGCGTCATGCCGAACATGCCGCCCAGCTGCAGCCAGAACGACCAGTAGCCGAGGCTGGTGCCCTCTTCAGTGCGGCCACGCGTGAGCGACGGCATCGCGAAGCTGATCATCGCCAGCACGATCATCGCGTAGGCGCCGTAGAACGCGGCATGGCCGTGCATCGCCGTGATCATCGTGCCGTGCGTCCACTTGTTGATGCTCGGAAACGTATGCGCCAGCCCCAGCAGCCCGGCGCCGAACATCGTGAACACGGCGCTGCCGACGGCCCAGTGCAGCGCGAGCTTGTTCGGATGCGCGAGCCCCGAGCGGCGGATCGCCGAATACGCGTAGATCGCCATGCCGACGAGCGCGACCGGTTCGAGCGCGCTGAACAGCCCGCCGATCGGCAGCCAGTAGCCCGGCACGCCGACCCAGTAGTAATGGTGGGCCGTGCCGAGGATGCCTGCGATGAACACCAGGCCGACGATCACATAGAGCCACTTCTCCATGACTTCGCGGTCGGCGCCCGACAAGCGGATCAGCAGGTAGGCGAGGAAGCCGGCCTGGATCATTTCCCAGACGCCCTCGACCCACAGGTGGATCGTCCACCAGCGATAGAAGATCGAGATCGTGTAGTTCTCGTATTCGAGCAGCGCCGGCAGATAGAGGATCGCCGCAAGGCCGAGCCCGCCCAGCAGCACGCCTTCGGTCGCCGTGAAGCGCCCGGATTTCCGGATCGTCATTCCGATGTTGTAGAGGAAGATCAGCATGCAGACGACGATGACGAGCTTGTGCGGCAACGGCTGCTCGAGCAGCTTGTTGCCGGTGCCATAGCGGAACAGGTAGCCGATGATCGCGGTCACGCCCATCAGCGCGAACAGGATCAGCTGGATGTAGGCGAGCTTCGTGCTGTAGAGCTCGGTGCGCGATTCGTCGGGCACCATCCAGTAGGTCGCACCCATGAAGCCGGTCAGCACCCAGACGATCAGCAGGTTCGTGTGGATCGTCTTCGTGACGTCGAACGGCAGCACGTTCAGCAGCGGGTCGGGCCCGAGGTACTTCGCCGCCGACAGCAGCCCGAAGACCAGCTGCAGCCCGAACAGGATCATCGCCAGCGCGAAATACCAGTAGGCGACCGATTGGGATCTGTAACGCATCGGGAGTTCTCCGATTCCGATCAGGGCCGTGAGGTCCTAACGCAGGGTGGACAGGTAGGCGACGAGCTGATCGATCTGCTCGGGCGTCAGGTCCTTGCCGTAGGTGTCGGGCATGAACGAAACGCCGTTCGCGGAGAACATCGGCCCGGGGGTCACGTGTGCGCTCGGTTCGGTGATCGACTCGCGGATGAACGAAGCGAGGTCGGTGGCTGCACCCTTGTAGTCCGGCCCACCCAGCAGCTGCTCGGTGCGCCCGCTCAGCCCGGACAGCGAGGGCCCGGCCATGTCGACGCCCGGTGCGATCGAGTGACACGCAGTACACGACGGCGTCGCGGTGCGGAACACATGCTCGCCGAGCGCGATCGGGTCGTTCCCCGCTGCGACCGGCCGCGCGCCGGGGGGCGCAGCGTGATCATCGACATGCGTGAGCTGGGCGGTCGACAGCGCAGTACCGGGGATCGTCGCGCCGGTGACGAGGATCGGGCGCGGCGGCCAGCCCTGGTTGTCGACCTTGGAGACCCAGTCGAGGAACGCGATCAGCGCGTCGATGTCCTCATCGGGGATGTCCTGCTTGGGCATCAGGCGCCGGTGCTGCTGCTCGTCGTAGAAATTCGAAGGATCGCGAATGAACGCCTTCAGATAGGCCTCGCCGCGATGCTGCGTGATCTTCGTGAGGTCAGGCGCGTAGTACGCGCCTTCGCCGAACAGCGTGTGACAGTTGATGCAGTTGTGTTCGTGCCAGACGTCCTTGCCCCGCGTGACTTCGGGCGTGATCTCGCCGGTCAGCACGGGCACCTGGCGGTGCGTATCGAGCGTGAGGATCAGGAAGACGACGGACGCCGCCACCGTGGACCAGATCGCGAACTGCCGGGTCTGTCGCTTGTTCATGGCCGCCTCGCGCTAGACGCCGATACCGGGCCAGTAGCGAAGCGCGATTCCACCGGCATAAAGGATCGCGACACCCATCAGGACAACCACCGCATAGCCGGCCATTTTCAACGACCGGCTCCACGTCGATACCTGCATCGGATTCCCCTGCTCTGACTGGTCTCGCCCGATGGTACATTCTGTTTCGGCTGTCAGGAACCCCGGGCGATTGCCTAAGGCTCGCGCCCCGAGCCAGTAGTTGCCAGTGTCCTGTCACTAGTGCAGCCGCGTATCGCTGAACAGCACGCCGTCGACGTCGACGTAAACCCACTGCCCCGGCGCCAGCCTCGCTCCACCGATCTCGAGTTCACACTCGCGCTCGCCGCTTCCGCGCCGGTCGCTGCGCCGGGGATGTGCGGCCAGCGCGCGCACGCCGATCTCGCAGGCATCGATCTCGGCCGTGTCGCGAACGCAGCCGTTGACGATCACGCCGGCCCAGCCGTTCTTCTCCGCCAGTTGCGCGAGATTGCCGCCAAGCAGCGCGCAACGCAGGCTCGCGCCGCCGTCGACGATCAGCACGCGGCCCTCACCCGGCGTTTCGAGCGACGCGCGCACCATCGAGTTGTCGTCGCTGCAACGCACGGTCGCGGCAGGCCCACAGAAGCCAGGCCGCTTGCCCCAGGCAGTGAACAGCGGCGGCAGCGCACGCAAGGCGCCGCCATCCAGCAGGCCCTCGTGCGCGTCGCACAGGTCGGTGGTGGCAGGCAATCGGCCGGCGGCATCCCGGTTTTCGGACATCTGACACTCCTCGGTCTGGAGGTTGGGGTTGCGTTCCGCGGCCACGCTCGACCTAGGCCGCCTGCCCGATTGCCGGCCAGCCGTCGCGGCCCGATGCTTGCGACATGCACGTCAGCACACTGCTCGTCGACAGCCTCAAGCGCGAACTGCGCGCCCAGCAACTCAGCTACGGCATGCTTGCCGAGCGCCTCGGCCTTTCGGCCGCCACGGTCAAGCGCATGTTCGCACAGCGCAACTTCGACCTGCAGCGGCTCGATGCCATCTGCCTCACGCTCGGCGTCGATTTCACGACGCTGGCGCGCGAACTGGCCGCAGAGCAGCCGCTCGTGTCGCAGCTCGAATGGGCACAGGAGGCCGAGATCGTCGGCGACGAACGGCTTTTCACGATGGCCGTGTGCACGCTGAACCTGATGAGCTTCGAAGACATCGTGGCCTTCTACCGGATCGACGCACCCGAGGCGGTCCAGTGCCTGCTGCGCCTGGACCGGATGGGCTTCCTGCGCCTGCTGCCGAACAACCGCTACCGGCTGCTCGTCTCGCGTACCTTCCAGTGGATCGCCGACGGTCCGATCCTGCGCTACTTCCGCTCGCAGGCCGACGATTACCTGTCGCGTCCGTTCGACGGGCCGGGCGAAACGGTGCGAGTCGTCAACGTCAGGATCTCGAACCCCGCGCGCCACCAGCTGCTCGAACGAATCGAGTCACTGGTGCGCGAATATTCGGCGCAGCACAACGCCGACGCGGCGCTGCCCTCTGACAAGCGCCATCCGATGAGCCTGCTGGTAGCGGTACGAAGCTGGGAGCCGGATTTCATGCGCCGGCTGCGCCGCGGTCATGCGGCACCCGGCGCAGGCAGCCGTCCGCGCAGCCGGCACGCGCCGGCGATCAGCGCTGCGTGGTTTTCAGCGGGCCCGGGAGCTGTGCGTAGTAGGCCGCGAGGTTCCTGATGTCGTCGCGCGACAAAGCCTTGGCCTGGCCGGCCATGATCGGATTCTTGCGGCGGTCGTCACGGTAATCGAGCATGGCGCGCTCGAGGTAGTCGCGGTGCTGGCCGCCGAGCTTCGGATACGACGGATCGATCGGCGTGTTGCCGTCCTTGCCGTGACAGGCGGCACAGATCTGATCGGCCTTCTCGCGGCCTTTCTCGATGTCGGCGGCCTGCGCGGCGAACGGGATCGCAGCCATGGCCAGCAGCGCCGCGAAGGAAAGCGTGGCGAACGGAAGCTTGTCTCGCATTGTCATTTCGTTGTTTCCGCGGCTTCAGTTCGTGCCGTAGTAGGCGGCCAGATCGGCGATGTCCTGGTCGCTCAGGCTGCCGGCGATCGCGCGCATCGACGGGTGGCTGCGGTCGCCCTTGCGATAGGCGATCAATGCGGCCTCGAGGTACTTGGCCGACTGGCCGTAGATCATCGGCACCGAGTACACGACCGGAAAAGCGGTCTTGTAGCCCGGGATCTCGTGACAGCCGACACACATCGAGACCTTGTCGCGGGCCGCCTCGGCATTGCCTTGCGCATGAGCGGCGAGTGGAGCAGCCAAGGCGAGCAGACCCGCAGCGATCAGCAGTTTTTTAGACATGGAATTGTGCCGAATTTGGGTCCGGCTTCGCCGGAACGGGGCCGGCGCATGCCGGAACTCGGCGGCGATTCTATCGGAGACGACAATATGCCGTCCAGTCAACGGCCGGCGCCTTGTCCATGAGCCGCCGGCGGGCGCAGCGCGGCCCGCCCGGAGTGCGCCGCTATACTTATGAGTTGGCTTACGGAACCCCTGACCATGCGCTTCGAAGGCACCGATTCCTACGTCGCCACCGGCGACCTCAAACTCGCGGTCAACGCGGCGATCCAGTTGCAGCGCCCGCTGCTGATCAAGGGCGAGCCCGGCACCGGCAAGACCATGCTCGCCGAGCAGGTCGCCGCCGCGCTCGGCCTGCCGCTGCTGCAGTGGCACATCAAGTCCACCACCAAGGCCCAGCAAGGCCTGTACGAATACG
>CALLYQ010000365.1 GCA_937858875.1 uncultured Lautropia sp.
AGCCGCGTGCGCCCGGACGGATCGTCTTCACGCCGGACCTGGGCCTCGGCAACGTCGACCAGGAAGTCGTCGCCCTGTGTGCCGGCGCGGTGCGCCGCTTCGAAGAATTCGGTACTCGGGTCGACGACCAGCACCCGGATTTTTCCGGTGGCCTGGAGGCATTCCAGACACTGCGCGCCCATCTCGTGGCGGCGCTGCGTGGGCCGCTGCTCGACGAACATCGCAATCGGATCTGTCCCGAGATCGTCTGGAACATCGAAAAGGGACTGCAACAGGACGGCGCGAGCCTGGCGCGCGCGGAAAGGCTGCGCGGCGAGCTGTACATGCGACTGATGTCCTGGTTCGAGCATCACGACATCCTCGCCTGCCCGGTGGTTGCAGTGGCTCCCTTCCCCGTCGACGAACGCTTTCCGACCGAGATCAACGGCGAAGCGCTGAGCTCGTACATCGACTGGATGTACCTGACCTTCGTGCTGACGCTGACCGGCTGCCCGGCCATCTCGGTCCCCGCCGGGCTGACGAGGGACGGTCGACCGGTCGGCCTGCAACTGCTCGGACGACCGCGCGGAGAGTTCGAACTGCTCGCGGCGGCGAAACTGCTCGAACAGGCGACCGGGCTGACCGCGGAGGTGCCTCGCCTCCCGGATCGCCGGTAGGGGCGACGAGGACGACGCGACTGCACAGGCGCAGAATCGGAATGTCGGTATCGAGACAACCGGCCGACTTCCACGCAGGTGCATCATGAGAAGCAAGCTCTTCGTCGCTGCGGCGCTGATCGCTGCGAGCAACGCGAACGCCGACCTGAAGTCGACGCAACCCACACTCACGGTCCGATTCGCCGACCCGCGGCAATTCACCGACGCCAGCTTTTCGTACGACCGGGAGCGCGAGCGCAGCGCCGTGCTGCGCGGCATCGAGCAGCATCTGCAGCGGCTCGCCGCCGACCGCCTGGCCGCGGGCCGCTCGCTCGAGATCGAGGTCCTGGATATCGACCTCGCGGGGCAAGTCGAGCCCTGGCACGCTCGCACCGCCGACGTGCGCATCGTGCGCGAGATCGACTGGCCGCGGATCGCGCTGCGTTACACGCTGCGCGATGGCAACGAGGTCCTGGCCAGCGGCGAGGAACAGCTGACCGACATGAGCTTCCTCCGGTCGGCGAACCTGTATGACCGCAACGATCGCCTGCGCTACGAGAAGGCGATGCTCGACGACTGGTTCGAACGGCGCGTCGCCGTAAGGTGAGGCAGTAGAATCGCCTCTCCCATCGATCGCGCCTGCCCTGGGCATCGATCGAGCGCGACCCCGTCGAGGAGGCCATTCTGATCGGCAAGGATTCCATCCCGCACACCGGTGTCTCGACCGTGCGGCCCGGAGAGAGCGTCTGCGGCACGCTGGATCCGGGCACCGGGGGCCAGCCCGGCCTGGGCAGCCTGTTCGTCGTCGCCGCGCCGTCCGGCGCCGGCAAGACCTCTCTGGTCACGGCCCTGCTGGCCCGGCAACCCGAACTGCGGCTATCGGTGTCGTACACGACGCGCGCGCCGCGTCCGGGAGAGGTCGACGGGCGCGACTACCTGTTCGTCGGCCGCAAGGAATTCGAGCGTCGCCGCGAGGCCGGCGAATTCCTCGAATGGGCCGAGGTGCACGACAACCTGTACGCGACTTCCCGACACTGGATCGAGGAGCGGATCGCCAACGGCGTCGACATCGTGCTGGAGATCGACTGGCAAGGCGCGGTGCAGGTGCGGCACCTGTATCCGGACGCCGTCTGCATCTTCATCGTGCCGCCGTCGATCGAAGCCCTGCGCGAACGGCTGACCACGCGGGGACAAGACAACCCGCAGGTCATCGAGCAGCGGCTCCAGGCTGCGGAAAACGAACTCGCGCAAGCCTATCGTTTCGAATATGTTATTATTAATCAAGACTTTGCGTCGGCATTAACCAACTTGTCAACGGTCGTCGAAGTCGCGCGCTTGCGGTACTCCAGGCAGATCGCGCGGCATCCCGAGATCTTCGCCGGCCTCGGCATTCGCTGAGCCCCTCCCGCTCCGAGCAACGAAACCATTTCGAGGCAGTTCCATCATGGCCCGCATCACCGTCGAAGATTGCCTGAAGAAGATCCCCAATCGCTTCGAGCTCACGCTGTGCGCGACCTATCGCGCGCGCATGCTGGCGCAGGGCCATACGCCCAAGCTCGAAACGCGCGACAAGCCCACGGTCACCGCGCTGCGCGAGATCGCTGCCGGCCTCGTCGGCAGCGAGATGTTGAAGCGAGTGCCCATCTGATCGCGAAGCGATTCGCGTTCGCAGCCTCGCCGTCGCCCCGTCGACCGTAGCCCAGCAGGCCCTCTGCATCGAGCCCGCCGCGGTATGGTCATGACTCCCTCTCATCCCACGATCCCGCCCCCGGCGACAGCAGCGCCGTCGCGCAAGGCCGGTGCGTCGAGCCGGCGCGGCACGCCGCCCGGCGGTACGCCGCCCGCCGCCCGGTCGAGCACCTTGCCCTCGCCCCGGCACACCGACGATCCTGCCCCGCTGCTGGACAGCGGCTTCGTCGCCACGCCCGACGAACGGCTGGTGGTTTCGCTGGCCAGCCTCACGCAGAAGGCCGCGACCTACCTGCCCGAAGAAGACCTGCGCCGCATCCGCGAGGCCTACCGGCTCAGCGACGAAGCGCACCTGGGCCAGTTCCGCACGAGCGGCGAGCCCTACATCTCGCATCCGATCGCAGTCGCCGAGATCCTCGCCGGCTGGAAGCTCGACGCCGACTCGCTGATGGCGGCGCTGCTGCACGACGTGATCGAGGACACCTCGGTCGGCAAGCAGGCGCTGATCGAACGCTTCGGCCCGCAGGTCGCCGAGATCGTCGACGGCCTGTCCAAGCTCGAGCGCGTCGAGTTCGCAACCAAGGAACAGCAGCAGGCCGAGAGCTTTCGCAAGATGCTGCTGGCGATGGCGCGCGACGTTCGCGTCATCCTGATCAAGCTCGCCGACCGGCTGCACAACATGCAGACGCTCGGCGCGGTGCCCGCCGAAAAGCAGCGGCGCGTGGCACGCGAGACCATCGAGATCTACGCACCGATCGCGAACCGGCTCGGGCTGCACGAACTGTTCCGCGAACTGCTCGACCTGTCGTTCAAGGCGCTGCATCCGTTTCGCCATCGCACCTTGCAGAAGGCCGTGCAGGCGGCGCGCGGCAACCGCCGAGAAGTGCTGGCGCGCATCCTCGAGTCGGTGCAGAAGGCACTGCCCGAAGCCGGTGTCACCGCCGAGGTCTTCGGACGCGAGAAAACGCTCTATGCGATCTACCGCAAGATGCGCGACAAGCACCTGTCGTTCTCCGAGGTGCTCGACGTCTACGGTTTTCGCGTGATCGTCGAATCGGCGGCGCACTGCTACCTGACGCTGGGCGCGCTGCATGCGCTGTACAAGCCGGTGCCGGGGCGCTTCAAGGACTACATCGCGATCCCGAAGATCAACGGCTACCAGTCGCTGCACACGACACTGGTCGGCCCCTTCGGCACGCCGGTCGAGTTCCAGATCCGCACGCGCGAGATGCAGCGCGTCGCGCAGTCGGGCGTGGCCGCGCACTGGCTGTACAAGGCCGAGAAGGAAAGCTTCTCCGACCTGCAGCAGCGCACGCACGAATGGCTGCAGTCGCTGCTCGACATCCAGAGCCAGACCGGCGACTCGCTCGAATTCATCGAACACGTCAAGGTCGACCTGTTCCCCGACGCCGTCTACGTGTTCACGCCGCGCGGACAGATCCGCGCGATGCCGCGCGGCGCCACGATCATCGACTTCGCCTACAGCGTGCACACCGACATCGGCGACCAGGCCGTCGCTGCGCGCGTGAACCAGCAGCCGGTGCCCTTGCGCACCGAGCTGCACAACGGCGACGTCGTCGAGGTCATCACCGATCCGAACGCGAAGGCCAACCCGAACTGGCTGTCCTTCGTGCGCACCGGCAAGGCGCGCGCCGGCATCCGGCATTGCCTGAAGACGCTCAAATACCTCGAATCGGTCGACCTCGGCAAGCGCCTGCTCGACCAGTCGCTGCGGGCGCTGCGCATCGACCCGTCCACGCTCGACGCGCAGGCGCTCGAACGCGGCGCGCGCGACGCCGCCGCCAAGAGCGTCGAGGACATGTACGCCGACATCGGGCTGGGCAAGCGGCTCGCGCCGGTCGTCGCGCGCACGATCGCGCTGCAGTTCGGCAACAAGAGCGCGGCGGCTGCGCTGATCCGGCCGCGTCCTGCCCCGATGCTGATCAGCGGCAACGAAGGTGCCGCCGTCACCTATTCGCCGTGCTGTCATCCGCTTCCCGGCGACGACATCACCGGGCACCTGCGCGGCGGCCACGGGCTCGTCGTGCACCGCGCCGAGTGCCCGATCGCCCGGCGCCAGCGCGCGAAAGACGCCGAACGCTGGATCGACGTCGACTGGTCCGAAGAAGTCGGCGGCCTGTTCCGCACCGAAGTCGAAGTCATCGTGCGTGCCGATCGCGGCGCGCTCGGCAAGGTCGCCGCCGAAATCGCCGCCAGCGAGGCCAACATCGTCCACGTCTCGTTGGACCAGGACTCCGCCGAAAGCGCCACGATGCGCTTCGCGCTTCAGGTACGCGACCGCGTGCATCTGGCGCAGGTGATGCGCAACGTGCGGCGCCTGTCCGAGGTCGCGAAGATCACCCGCAATTGAGCGTGTGAACGGCTCGACGATGTCCGTAGCCCTCACGCGCTGAAGACGCCCGCCCGCCGTGCCGTCGATCGAGGCCACCGCCCCGCCCGGGGCGCAACATGCGAAAGGCGAAGCCGGCGCGCCGCGCCGGGCGGATCGCGCGAGACCGCTGGTCGTCGACCTCGACAACACGCTGCTGCGCACCGACCTGCTGGCAGAGATGCTGCCGGCCTTTCTCGTGCGCAAGCCGCTCGCATTGCCGCGCACGCTCGGCTGGCTGGCCAGCGGCCGTGCCCGGCTCAAAGACGAACTCGCCGCCCGCTGGGAGATCGATCCGGCCACGCTGCCGTACAACGACGAGGTTCTGCGCTGGCTGCGGGCAGAGCATGCCGGCGGGCGCGAGATCTGGCTGGCCAGCGCCAGCCACGAAAAGTTCGTCGACGCAATCGCCGCGCATCTCGGCCTGTTCCGCGGCAGCATCGCGACCGACGCCAGCCGCAACCTGAAAGGCGAGCACAAGCGCGCCGCGCTGGTCGAGCGCTTCGGACCCGGCGGCTTCGACTACGCAGGCGACAGCCTGGCCGACCTCGCGGTCTGGCGTGACGCGAATGCCGCGATCGTCGTCGGCGACGAGAGCCTGGCCGTGCGCGCCGGCGCGCTGACCCGGGTCGAGCGCGTGATCGATCCGGGCGGCGGGGGCTGGAGTGCACTGCCCCGCGCGTTCCGCGTCCAGCAGTGGGTCAAGAACGGGCTGCTGTTCGTACCGCTGCTGACTGCGCACCTGTGGCACGAGCCGGGAGCCGTGCATTCGGCGCTTCTCGCGTTCTTCGCATTCTGTTTCAGTGCATCGGCGATCTACGTGTTCAACGATCTCGCCGACCTCGCCGACGATCGCACGCATCCGGTCAAGCGTCACCGTCCGCTGGCCAGCGGCGAACTGCCGGTGCCGCATGCGCTGATCGGCGCCGGGCTGCTGCTGGTGCTGGCGATCGCTTGCGCGACGCAACTGCCGCTCGCGTTCGGCGGCTGGCTGGCCGCCTACCTGGTCACCACGACGACTTACTCGGCCTGGCTCAAGCGGCGGCCGATCGTCGACGTGATGTGCCTGGCCGGGCTGTATACGGCGCGGCTGCTCGCAGGCGCCGCGGCGGTCGGGGTCGCGGCCTCGTTCTGGCTGCTCGCGTTTTCGATGTTCCTGTTCCTGAGCCTGGCGCTGGTCAAGCGCTTCTCGGAGCTGCGCCGGCTGGCCCTGCTCGACGGCGGCGGCCGGATGAGCCGCAACTACACGACCGACG
>CALLYQ010000366.1 GCA_937858875.1 uncultured Lautropia sp.
ACCTCTCGTGGGCAGGGAAGCCGGCACTGCTGCTCGCGGCCGCGATCGCACCGGGGTTCGTCTTCGCGTCGTCGAACGTCACTGTTGCGGTCTTCGACTCGAAGGAGACCGTCACGTTCGCGACCCCCGGAACCGCCGCCATCGCGGTCTTCACGATGTAGGGGCACGAGGCGCAGGTCATGTTGTCGACGCCGAAGGTCACGATACGTTCCGCGGCAAACGCGGCGGGAGTCGTCATCATCGAGACGATCAGGGCAATGGTGCTCGAGCGCTTCTTCATGGGAGTTCCTTCGACATCAAACGGGCAGCAACAGCGGGGCGACGTAATCGAACGCGAAGGCGGCTGCAACGAGCACCGTCGCGATCCAGAGTGCGGTCCGGACGAGGCGGCTGGGGACGAGCGTTGCGCAGGCGGCACCGTTGGCGCAGGCTCTCCGCGGCTTCCAGTAGACGAGGTAGAAGCCGTATCCGAGGACGCCAGTGGTTGCAGCGACGAACAATGGTTTATACGGCGCGAGCGCCGTCAGATTGCCGACCCAGGCGCCACCGACGCCGAGGCTGAACAGGACGAGCGGCACGATGCAGCACGACGCGGCCGCGAGCGCGCCGAGCATGCCCCCTAGGGCGACCAGGCGCTGCCGAGCGCTCTCGCCACGCGCCGAGGTCATCACGTTCCCTGCGGTCGGCACGATCTCTGCCGTTCCATGCCGCGATGCATCCATGTCGGGCCCCGCCTCCTTGCTGAAATCCTTGTTGCACGGTACTTTGAAGTCTGTAGCGATTACAGAGTCAAGCGGGAAGTTCGCAATGTCCGACGGTTCCGATATGAAGGGCCTTCAGCGGGCCGAGCTCGCCCGGCGAACAGGCTGCAATCTCGAAACGGTGCGCTATTACGAGAAGGTCGGGCTGCTGCCCGCGCCGCCCCGCACGACCGCCGGCTATCGTCGCTACGACGCCAATCATGAGCGGCGGCTTCGCTTCGTCCTGCGGGCGCGCGAGCTGGGCTTCTGCCTCGACGAGGTCCGCGCGCTCTTGCGTCTCGTCGATGAGAGTGACCAGCCCTGTGCCGAGGCGCGGGATCTCGCCGCGGCTCATCTCGCCGAGGTGCGTGCGAAGATCGCCGACCTGAAGCGCATGGAGCGAGTGCTGAAGGACGTCGTCGTCCGATGTGCGGACGGCACGCGGCCGGAATGCCCGCTGATCGAGACGCTGTTCGAGGGGAAGGCCGCCTGATGGTCCAGCGGAGAGCCAAGAGTGCCGGTATACCGGTTTGATCGCGTTGCATCACCGCGATCCCAGTAGAACAGCACCTGATCCCGGGCCTTACTTCAGCCCCTCCACGTTCGCACGCTTGAGCAGCAGCGCATTGGCTGCGACGATCAGCGAGCTCCCGGACATCGCGAGCGCCGCCATTTCCGGGCTGATCGTCAGCGGGTAGAAGACGCCCGCGGCGAAGGGAAAGGCGAGCACGTTGTAGCCCACTGCCCACCACAGGTTCTGGTGCATCTTGCGCAAGGTCACGCGCGACAGGCCCACCGCGGCCACGACGTCGAACGGATCGCTCCTCATAAGCACAACGTCGGCGCTCTCCATGGCCACGTCGGTGCCCGCGCCGATTGCGAATCCGACGTCGGCCTGCGTGAGCGCCGGCGCATCGTTGATGCCGTCGCCGACCATGCCGACTTTCTTTCCCTGCGCCTGCAGCGCTTTCACCTGCTCGGCCTTCTCGCCGGGCAGGACTTCGGCGAGCACCAGGGTGACGCCCAGCTCGCGACCAATTCGTTCGGCCGTGGCGCGATTGTCGCCGGTGAGCATCGCGACGTCGATGCCGCGTTTCTTCAGCGCCGCGACCGCCGCCGCCGAAGAGGGCCGAACCGCATCCGCGATCGCGATGAGCCCCCACAGCTTGCCGCCGCGCGCGACGTGCACCACCGTGCGCCCGCCGCCGGCCATCCGTTCTGCCGTCGCCTCCATACCGGCCAGGTCGACGCGCTCCGCGTCCATCAACCGGCGGTTGCCGATCAGCGCCGGCTCACCTTCGGAGCGTGCGCGAGCGCCCATTCCGTCGATGTTGGTGAACCCGTCCGCGGGAAGCGCCTGCATCCCCTTGGACTTCTCGAGGATCGCGTGGGCGAGCGGGTGTTCGGAGTGCTGCTCCATGCCGGCCGCAAGGGCAAGCACGTCGTCTTCGCTTCGTCCTGGAGCGGCCGCTACTTCCACAACCTCCGGCTTGCCGAGCGTCAATGTGCCGGTCTTGTCGAAGATCACGACGTCCAGGTGTGTGGCGTTCTCGAGCGCAGAGGCGTTCTTGATCAGGATGCCGTTCTGCGCGCCGCGGCCGGTGCCGATCATGATCGCCATCGGGGTCGCGAGGCCGAGCGCGTCGGGGCACGCGATGACGAACACGGTAATCGTGAGCGTCACCGCGAACAGCAGCGTCTGCCCGATCAGCCAGAACCAGACTGCGAACGTTGCAAGGCCGATCACGATGGCGATGAGCACCAGCCATTGCGAGGCCCGATCGGCAAGAAGCTGCGCGGGCGCCTTCGAGTTCTGCGCCTCCTGCACCAGCTTGACGATTTGCGCGAGCGCCGTGTCGGCGCCCACCTTGGTCGCGCGGAAGCGAAACGCTCCGCTCTTGTTGATGGTGGCCGCGGCGACGTTCGCGCCGACCGCCTTCTTTACCGGCATCGATTCGCCGGTGAGCATCGACTCGTCGACCTGCGTTTCGCCCTCGGTCACGACCCCGTCGACGGGAATCCGGTCGCCGGGGCGCACGATGATGACATCTCCCGCCAGCACGTCGGCCGTCGGTACCTGCACTTCCTTTCCGTCGCGCAAGACGTTCGCCATCGGAGGTGCAAGGTCGAGCAGTGCGCGGATCGCGTCGTTCGCGCCGGCTCGCGCTCGCATCTCTAGCCAGTGGCCGAGCAGGATGAACACAAGCAGCACCGACACCGCTTCGTAGAACTGCACGCCTTCGAACAGGAAGGTCGCCGCGACGCTGAAGATGTAGCCGGTGCCGACCGACAGCACGACCAGCACGGCCATGTTGAGGACGCCGTTGCGCAAGGCGCGCCAGGCGGCGACGAAGAACGGCCACGACGGCCACAGGACGGCGCCGCTGGCGAGCACGAACAGCCAGTGGTCGAGTTCCAGGCCCAAGGGCACCGGCGGCGTGGGCAGCGGCAAGCCCATCGGCGCCCAGAAGAACAGAAGCGTGCTGAAGATCAGACTAACGACGAAGCGGTTGCGCATGTCGCGCACCATCCCCGCCATGTCCATCCCGGCGCCGTGGCCCATGTCGTGCGCCATCTCGCCCATGGCGCCCGGCTGCGCCGCCTGCTTCGCATGAGCGGCGTGAATGTCCGGCTCAGCCACCCGGCAAACGTGGTCGGGCTGCACCTCGCCGCGACAGTGATAGCCGCACTCGCGCACCGACTCGCGCAGCTCCGGCTCGGAGACGACCGCAGCGTCGTAGTGCACGGTCACGCTTCCAGATGCCGGATTCGAGTGCGCGTGATGAACGCCGCGCAGGGCGCCAATCCGCTTCTCCACGCCGAGATGATCGAGCGGCTCGAACAGCCCCTTCACCTCGACGTTCACGCTCTTCATTTCGCTCTTCACGTTCAGTTCCCCAGGCGGCGAGCAAGGCCGTTGTAGATAGGCACGTACACCAGACCGATCAACGCCCCGTACAGGAAGCTCTTGACAAGGCCGATGGCGAACCCTATGGGAGTCAGCCATTCGAAGCCAGGCAGTGCGATCATCAGGAATTCGCGCATGTGGCCGGCCGCCGGATTGGTCAATCCGTACGTAATGCACAGCAGGTACAGGACGGCTCCGGTCATCGCGAGCGCCCAGGTCACGGTTTTCAGGCTCATATCAGTTCCACTTTCGCGCTTCGTCGTCATCCGCCGCAGTCAATGCCGATGGGCGTTGCCCTTGCGAGTACCGCCCCTCTGCCCGCCCCCGTGGCCTCCATGTCCGCCGTGCCCGAACAGATGCATGGCCACGAACGCCACCGCGATGAGCAAGAAAATCCAGTTCT
Organism: uncultured Lautropia sp.; assembly: GCA_937858875.1. Classification (GTDB taxonomy): domain Bacteria; phylum Pseudomonadota; class Gammaproteobacteria; order Burkholderiales; family Burkholderiaceae_E; genus Zeimonas. The sequence continues at coordinate 4,052 of CALLYQ010000366.1, forward strand.
CCGATAGCCATTCCACGGCTCGACTCCTTAGGTAAAGTTGGCGTGGCTGCGTCAGCCGCTACCGCGGCGCAGCCAGCGCGGCGAAGGTGAAACAAGCAATGCGCCTACGCCGAGGACGAAGGCTGTCGCAGCAAAGATGCCCATTCCCGCTTGCGCATAGAGCGCCCCTCCCGACACTGATCCGATCGCCTGGCCCAGGCCGCCCGCAGCGGTGAGCCGACCGAGTGCGGCGCCCGGCCGATCCCCGATCTCCAGGGTTGCAAGAAATCCGATCAGCGGCAGCAGGAGCCCTGAACTGGCCGCGATCAAGCCGACCGCCCAAAGGGCCGCGCCGAAGGAGCCTGCGTATGCGAGCGCGAGCAACCCGGCGCAATAAACGGCAATGCTCGTGACGAGCACCTTCGGGAACACCGCTCGAAACGGCGCAGCCCACATCAGCGCGCCCTGCGCTACCAGCATCATCAAACTGCATTGGACGAACAGCAGCGACACCTGCACAGGATCGACCGCAAGCGGTCCGGGCGCTGCAAGCGGCAGCGCCACCTCGAATGCGCCAAGCCCGAGGTAAGCGAGCAGGTTCAGGCCGAGAAACCGTGCCGGGAGTGCGTGCGCCCCCTTCCCTCCATGGACGCGAGGTCCGCCTTCGCTACGGAATACACCCGCCAGGATGATAAAGGCGCCGAGCGCCACCACGGCGCTTGCGTACAACGTCGATGGGACAGGAGTTGCGACCCCCGCCGACACCAATGCTGCGCTGATCGAAGGTGCGGCGAAAAACCGAGCAAGGACGCGGAGCCCAGTCCCGCTACCTTGCGCGCCCGTTCGGCGGTATCGGCGATGCGCGCGAGCGCCGAGGCAGCGACGGGCAGCAATGCGGAAGCAAAGACGCCCTGCGAGGCCCGCCACAGGTACGCTTCCCACAGATCCGTCGCGAACGCCAGGGCAGTCGCGGCGAGCGCGCTTCCGGCGAGGCCGACGAGGAGAATCGACTTCGTCCCAACGCGGTCGGAAGCCGTTCCCCAGAGCGGAGAAAACAGGACGACCGCAAACATGTAGATGCCGGCAAATGCGCCCGCGTGCCACGATAGCGCAGCCGCCGAGGACTGCGGTACCAGTGGCGCAAGCAGTTCAGGCAGCAACGGCATGACCGCCCCGTACGCGAAGGCCGCGGCGAAGACGGCCGACGCGAGGGCGAGGAACGACGCGAAGGGCATTGGCTCAGGTACGCGGATACGACTACGCCTGCCGAGCGCCGAAAGGCGGCCGAAGGGCGTCATCGGGACCGGCTCAGGAATCGTGTCCGTGCACCGGGCCGTAGATGCGATGCACGGCATCGCTCTCGGCGTCGGTGATCTCCGCGACGCCGCGCTGGACTTGCTCATGGCTGAGCCTGAAAGGGGAAGCTTTCGCCGCAGCCCGAAACTCGTACGAGCGGGCGATCGCGCCCGCACTTTGCGCGGCTGTCAGTTCGGCGACGACCTCATCACGGCTCTTCGTGCTCGGCGTCCGGTGCGTTTCCCAGCCGATTTCGTTGTTCACGAACATGGCGCCGTTACTCGCAAAGGCGGGTGCGCTCACCGACAACTCGAACGCGGCAAGAATCAGGGCTTTCGAGTTCATCTTCGATACTCCTTGCAACGAGGGTTGATTATTTCGCAGCGCTTTGTCCGCTGCTGAAACGCGCGATGCGAATCACGAGGGAAAGTGTAGAAACGCGCCCACGACAGAAAACTGACTCTTCGATTACATTCCGTTCATCCTCACCACAACTGTGTGTGGCGAGACGCACCGGCGAGCCCCCAGCGATCGCCGACGTTACGCTTTTCCTTCTTTCGATTCAGCCAGGCGGAATGGCGCCTGGACGCACACCGGCCCGGTTGCGCGCGGTCAGCCACGCGAATGCCCCGATCGCAATC